>JBBRKU010000592.1:0-1991 GCA_038231735.1 Actinomycetales bacterium
AGGGCCTTGATGGGGGCCGTGTAGTAGCTGCGCTGGCCCCCCGCCATCGCATGGAAGTGCGCGGCGACGGCCACAAGGGACTTTCCGGAGCCGGTGGGGGTGGCCAGGATGACGTTGTTGCCGGACACCAGCTCCATGACCGCCTCGTCCTGGGCCGGGTAAAGGCTGAGGCCGCGGCCCTCCGCCCACTCCAGAAAGGCGGTGTAGATGGCATCCGGATCGCGGGTGCCCGGCGGGAGCGTGGTCAGCTGGTCGGCTAGATTCATGATGCTTCCAGCTTATGGGCTATCGCGGGGACTGCGGGCCCTGGACCTCTGGTCCGCCGGGATGTGGCAGGATGTGCCCATGGAATGGGATCCCATCAAATACGTTGAATTCGGGGGCTACCGGAACAGGCCGTTCTTCGACCTGACCGGCCGCGTCCGGATGCACGCGCCGCGCCGCGTCGTGGATCTGGGCTGCGGACCCGGAAACCTCACCGCCACCCTGGCCCGGCGCTGGCCGGACGCCCAGGTGCTGGGACTGGATTCCTCCGCGCCGATGATCGAGCAGGCGCTGGCCCTGCCGGACGCCCCGGACAACCTGTCCTTTGCCTTGGCGGATATCGCAGAGTGGCAGCCGGAGGACGGGACGGATGTGGTGGTGTCCAATGCGGCCCTGCAGTGGGTGCCCCGGCACCACGAGCTGATGGCCTCCTGGCTGCGTGCCCTGGAACCCGGAGCCTGGCTGGCCGTCCAGGTGCCGGGGAATTTCGGCTCACCCTCGCACGCGCTGATGCGGCAGCTGGCCGAGTCCGAGCGCTGGCGGGGCCAGCTGTCCGGAGTGCTCAGGCACGACGACGCCGTCGCCGAGCCGGCCGACTACCTGCGGCTGCTGCTCGACGCGGGCTGCGAGGCGGACGCCTGGGAGACGACCTACCTGCAGCTTCTGCGGGGCGAGCATCCGGTGCTCAACTGGGTCCGCGGCACCGGGCTGAGACCCGTGCTGGCGGCCCTGGACGCGGCCGGTGCCGAGGAATTTGAAACCGAGTATGCTGCCCGGCTGGCCGTGGCTTATCCGCCCGACGGACACGGCACAGTGTTTCCGTTCCGGCGCATCTTCTGTGTGGGGCAGAGAAAATGAGTGCCGCCGAGCTGCTGCCGTTTCCGCAGGACTGGCAGCGCGCGCTGGTCATCATGGCCCACCCGGACGATCCGGAATACGGCGCGGCAGCCGCGGTGGCGCAGTGGACCGCCGCCGGCAAGGAGGTCAGCTATCTGCTGGCCACCCGCGGTGAGGCCGGGATCGCCGGACTAACGCCGTCCGAGGCCGGTCCGCTGCGGGCCGGGGAGCAGGCCCGGGCCTGTGCCCACGTCGGCGTCAGCAAGCTGGACTTCCTGGATCTGCCGGACGGCCGGCTGGAGGAGGGATTGGGGCTTCGCCGCGTGCTGGCGGGCGAGATCCGCCGTCGGGCCCCGGAGCTGGTCATCACGCTGAACCACCGCGACACCTGGGGGCCCGGGGCCTGGAACAGCGCCGATCATCGGGCGCTGGGGCGTTCCGTGCTTGACGCGGTGGGCGACGCCGGCAACGAATGGATTTTCCCTGAGCTCCTGGAGCAGGGGCTGGTGCTGCACAAGGTGCGCTGGGTGGCCATCGCCTCCGCGCAGCCCAGCCATGTGCAGGCGGTCGACGAGTCGAGCGTTGAGGCCGCGGTGGCATCCCTGGCCGAGCACGCCCGCTACCTCCAGGCGCTCGGCGATGCGCCCGTGCTGGAGCAGGCCCGCAAGCAGGTGGGCTGGGTGACTGGACCGGACCGGCTGGTCCGGTTCGAACTCTTCGGCGGGTAGCCGCCGGAGGGGCTCCTACCAGCCGCGGGCGCGCCACTCATCCAGGTGCGGCCGCTCGGCGCCCAGCGTGGTGCCCTGGCCGTGGCCTGGATGGACGAGGGTGTCATCCGGCAGCACATCGAAGACCCGGGCCTGCACGTCCTCCATCAGCTGGCTGAAGCG
>JBBRKU010000593.1:0-1991 GCA_038231735.1 Actinomycetales bacterium
CGCTGTCCGCCACGCTTTCCCAGCTGGGGACCGGGATGGGGATCGCCATCGGGGCCCTGAGCCTTCGGGCGGTGGGGGCAGCCGCGGGCCGCGGGGACCAGCTGTTGCAGTACCGCGGGGCATTCTTGGTGATGGCCGTGCTGATGCTGCTCAGCGCGGCGGACAGCTTGCGGCTACCGGCCGGGACGGCCGCGCACGTGAGCGGGACGGGCAAGGCGCCGGGTAAGGCGCCAGCCAGCGCCGCCGGTGCGAACCCTGCCGGCCCGGTCAGGAAACGCGCCTGAATGGAAATACATTCTCCACCCCGACGGTTGGCCCCGGTATGACAACTATCGGAATCATTGGTGCAGGACATATCGGCAGCCAGATCGCCCGCAAGTCCGTGGAGCTGGGGTACGACGTTGTGATCAGCAACTCCCGCGGGCCGGAAACTCTCTCCGGCCTGGTGGCTGAGATGGGTGTGAAGGCTAGGGCAGCCACGGCCGCGGAAGCCGGAGCTGCGGGGGACGTCGTCGTCGTGACCGTCCCGTTCAAGAGCTACCGGGACATTCCCGTGGAGCCGCTGGCCAACAAGATCGTGATCGACACCAACAACTACTACTGGGAGCGCGACGGGCATATCCCGGCCATGGATAAGGGCGAGGCAACCGTTTCCGGCCTGCTCCAGGACCTTCTGCCGACATCCAAGGTAGCTAAGGGCTTCAACCACATCAGGGCCGCCGACATCACCGGCGACGGCACCCCTGCCGGGACGGACAACCGCCGCGCCCTCGCCACCGCCAGCGATTTTCCGGAGGCCAGCGAGTGGGTGGCGCGGCTCTATGACGAATTCGGGTTCGACACCGTCAACCTCGGTCCGCTGGCCGAGAGCTGGCGCGTCGAGCGGGACCGTCCCGCCTATGTGGTCCGGCAGAACGCGGCAGAGCTGAAGGCCAACCTGGCCAGGGCCCAGCGCACCCTCGGGTAAAAATGGCGCCATCCCTCCGGCGCACCGGCCAGGCGGCTTAACATTCCGACTCCTGCGCCCAGAGGGACTGCATTTCCGCCATCGCGCGCCGGGTGATCTGCAGCATTGCATCCCGGGCCGCGTCAGGATTTCCGCGCTGGATGGCACTGGCCACATCCACGTGCATTTGCAGGGCTTCCTCGTGCGGATGCTCGGGCATCAGGCCGTAATTGGTCCGGCCGGTCAGGACCTCAGCCACCAGAGTGTTGAGCTTACCGAACATTTCATTGCCGGAGCTGGCCAGGATCAGGCGGTGGAAGTCGATGTCCAACTTCAGGAACAGCTCCGTATCGCCATCGCGTCCGGCGGCCCACAATTTGCCGGCCAGCCCCATCAGGTCGCTGGCGGCGTTCAGTGGCGCGCGCAGGGCGGCTAGGCGGGCGGCCTCGGGCTCGACGGCGGCGCGCAATTCGAACAGTGAACGCAGCTGGGCGATGCGGCCGGGGGAGGCCAGACGCCAGCGGATGAGCTGCGGATCGTAGAGATTCCACTCGGTGAACGGAAGGATCTGGACGCCCACGCGGCGTCTGGAGGAGACCATGCCCATGGACGCCAGCACCCGCAGGGCCTCGCGGATGACGGAGCGGGACACCCGGTACCGTTCCTCAAGTTCTTCTATCCGCACCACGGACCCGCTGGGCAGCTCGCCGGAACTTACGGCGAGTCCGAGCAGATCCACCACCCGGGCGTGCAGCCCGGGGCGCACTTCCGCGAAGGCTTCGGCACCAGCCCCGGGGGGCACGGCGCCGTCGCCGGGCGGAACTGTTCTTGCGAGCATGCGGATCAGCATATCGTTTCGATAACGCGCTTGCATAAGTATGATCTTTGTCACTAAGGTCTTGGTTTATGGCAGATGTAAAGACGCATCCGTCCCGGCTGCGATTCGCGGCCTGAAGAGAATATGGAGACACTGTGAAGCGACAGCCTCTTTTGCGGGCAGCAGGAATCACCGCGGCGGCAACCATCCTGGCGGTAGGAACATTGA
>JBBRKU010000594.1:0-1988 GCA_038231735.1 Actinomycetales bacterium
CTATCCCGTGCCGGCGTCGCGGTCGTCACGTCATCGGATGATTTCAGGAACGCTGGTCAGTCGCTCTCCACTTCTCACGTCCGCCGGGCCGGCATGTCTGCCGGGTTTCCGGTGTCCTTGTGCGCGAGAACACGAAAGGCCACGCCACCTGGACCGCTTCGATGGACCTCATCCACGGTGAAGCCCGCTGTTTTGAGGTAGGGCACCGGGTCACGGGTGAGATGGTCAGCGCCGAATCGGATACTCAGGGGCTCAATGGCCCGCATGACGGCGCGGACCATCGCGTGGGTGGAGGGTCCGTGTTCGGCGAGAAGGAACCGTCCCCCGGGCCGTAGCACCCGGTAGGCCTGGCGGCTGGCGGCCAGCGGATCGGCGATCGTGCAGAACGTGAACGTGGAAAGAACGGTGTCCGCGGACTCCGCCGGGAGGTCCAGGTCCTGGACGTCTCCGTGACGCAGCTCGACACGTTCCAGTCCCTTGGAAACGACCCGATTGCGGGCAACGTCGAGCATCTCGTTGGACAGATCAACCCCGATGACCCGCTCCACCTCCGCACCGTAGAGTGGCAGGTTCAGCCCCGTCCCCACGGCCAGTTCAATCACCGTCCCCCGGGCGTTCGACACCGCCCAGTCCCGGGAACCCCGAAACATGAGACGCTCGCAGAAGCCCATCTGCCGGTCATAGTGGCGCGCCATCTTGTTGTAGATCTTTTCGATTTTCTCGTTGCCGGGCTGGTGCACGTCAACCTCCGGGAATAGATATTTCACTCGGTCCCCAGCATACGTGCACCACCGGGCGAATGGTCCGGTCCGAGCCGCTGCCGGGGCCTTCTACATTGGCTGGCGCTGTACTGTGTGCATCCTATCTTTCGTTGGATCTCTGCGGGTGAAATCGTCGTGCTGTGCTTCTACCGGCACGACGGTCACAGGCAGCTCGAATGCGGACCAGGTCGGCTCCGAGGGGGGGAACGCTGGTTGGCGCCAAGGATTCTGTCGGGGTTGCCTGGTAGGGGAGTTGACCGATTCGGTGACAGGTACCGCGGCGGGGCTTGCCGTCAGCGCTTTTCCTGCCCTGAAGGAGGGCTGCGTCGTGACCAGACGACGACGGGTATCAGAAGCAAAGCCAGGATGCCGCCGCCCAGTGAGAGCACGGCGTAGCTGGAGCCGGCGACGACGATACCCGACAGACCGCCTCCGGTGGCACCGGCCAGGGCGATGAGGACGTCGACAGCTCCCTGGGTCTTGGCCCGCGTCGCGGGGGCGGTCGCGTCAATAATCAGGGCGGTGCCGCTGATTAGTCCGAAGTTCCATCCCAGCCCCAGCAGCGCAAGGCCGATTATCAGGACGGTCATGGAGTCCGAGGGTGCGGCCCCGGCGACGATTCCTGCTGTCAGCAGTGTAAGGCCGGACGCGATCGCCATCGGAATGCGGCCGATCCTGTCAACGAGTACACCGGTCATCAGTGAGGGCAAATACATCGATCCAATGTGCACACCGATCACAATGCCAACCTCGACAAGGGTGTGGCCATGCTGCCGCATTTGGACCGGAGTCATAGTCATGATCGCCACCATGGCAACCTGCGTGAGCACCATCACCGTCGCGCCCACGGCGACGCCCCGGTTCATTGTTCTGGGAACTCCCGGCGCCGCGTTGGACGGTGTAGTTGAGGTCGGTTCGTTCAGTGCGAGGGCTTTCGCGATCATGAAGGGGTCCGGTCGGAGAAGTGCCAGGATCACGACTGCCGCTAAAAGGTATGCGGCGGCGGCCAGCAAAAACGGACCGGCAAGGGCCGGAATACCCAGGGAGGTGGCAATCCCACCCATGGCGTCAACGAGGTTAGGGCCAGCGACCGCGCCGACAGTGGTGGAGACCATGGCGATGCTGACCGCTGTCCCGCGCTGTTGGGGACGGGCGAGATCTGTTCCGGCGTAGCGGGTCTGCAGGTTCGTCGCAGTTCCCGAACCATAGATGACCAGGGCCACGAAC
>JBBRKU010000595.1:0-1987 GCA_038231735.1 Actinomycetales bacterium
GACGCCTTCCGGCTGCTGTGCCGCACCGAGGGCATCATCCCGGCCATCGAGAGCGCGCACGCCATCTCCGGTGCCGTGCGGCTGGGCCGCGAGCTCGGTCCCGGGGCGATCATCCTGGTCAACCTCTCCGGCCGCGGTGACAAGGACGTGGCCACCGCCGCGGAATGGTTCAACCTGCTCGATGCGCAGTCGGAGATCGGCACAGAGGGAGAGCAGCTGTGAGCACCAAATCGGACCCCACCCAGGAGAGAACGCCGGGCACGGTGCGCACGCAGAGCAAGTCCGCCGCCGCCATCGACCGGGCCAAGGCCAAGGGCCGGGCGGCACTGATTGCCTACCTGCCGGCCGGTTACCCGAGCGTCCAGGCCACCATCGACGCCGGGATTGCCCTGGCCGCCAGCGGAGTGGACCTGATCGAGATCGGCATCCCGTATTCGGACCCGGTGATGGACGGCTCGGTCATCCAGGCGGCCACCACCGAGGCGATTGCCAGCGGCTTCCGCGTCGCCAGCGTCTTTGACGTCGTCGCCGGTATCACGGCCAAGACGGATGCCGCCGTGCTGGTGATGACGTACTGGAATCCGGTGCTGCGGATGGGCGTTGACGAATTTTCCCGCCGGCTCGCCGAGGCCGGGGGAGCCGGGCTGATCACCCCCGACCTGATTCCGGACGAGGCCAGTGAATGGTTTGCCGCTTCGGACAAGTACGGGCTGGACCGCGTTTTCCTGGTGGCACCCTCCTCCTCGCCGGAGCGCCTGGCGCGCGCGGTGCAGGCCTGCCGAGGCTTTGTCTACGCCGTCTCCATCATGGGCGTCACCGGCGCCCGCTCGGCGGTCAGCAGCAGCGCGCAGAAGCTGGTCGAGGACACCCGCCGCGCCGGCGCCGAGCGCGTCTGCGTCGGGCTCGGTGTCAGCCGCGCCGACCACGTCCGCGAGATTGCGGCCTATGCCGACGGCGTCATCGTCGGCACCGCCCTGGTCGCGGCGATGCGCGACGGCGGCGTGCCCGCTGTGGCAGCACTGGTGAAGGAACTCAGCACCGGACTGCAGCCCACCCGGCAGGGAAGCTGAACGCCGTGATAAGCACCGCCCTCGCAGCCGCCGTGCGCGCCAGCATCCCCAGTCCGTCCTGGTCCGGGTTCAGCGTCGGTCCCGTCACCGTCCATGCCTACGCGCTGTGCATCCTGGCCGGCATCATTGCGGCCGTCGTGCTCACCAACATCCGCTGGAAGCGGCGCCATGCCCCCGAGGGCTCCATCTGGGACATCGCCATCTGGGCCATCCCGTTCGGCATCGTCGGTGGCCGGCTCTACCACGTGTTCTCCTCGCCGGACAATTACTTCGGTCCCGGCTATAACGGCCACGGAGACCTGTGGCTGATCCCGCAGATCTGGCGCGGCGGCCTGGGCATCTGGGGCGCCGTTGTGCTGGGCGTCGTTGGGGCCTGGATCGGCTGCCGCCGCTCCGGAGTGAAGTTGACCGCGTTCCTCGATGCGGCCGCCCCCGGCCTGCTGCTGGCCCAGGCGCTGGGGCGCTGGGGCAACTACTTCAACCAGGAACTCTTCGGCGGCCCCACCACGCTGCCCTGGGGTCTGCAGATCGATCCGGCCAGCCCGAACTTCCCGACGGCATACGTCCAGGACACACTGTTCCACCCCACCTTCCTTTATGAATCGCTCTGGGACCTGGCCGGCGTGGCGCTGCTGCTGCTGCTGGACCGGCGCTTCCATTTCCGCCGCGGCCGGCTGTTTTGGCTCTACGCGATGTATTACACGCTGGGCCGGGTCTGGATCGAAATGCTGCGCATCGACGACGCCGAGCAGATCACCTTCTTCGGCGTCACCGCCCGGCTGAACGTGTGGACCAGCGTGCTGGTCTTCCTGGTTTCGGTCATGGCGTTCCTGCTGCTCACGTTCATCCGGCGCCGGAGCGTCGGCGATTCGGTCCTGTTGCGGGACGGCGTGGCCGACGGCGGCGTGGACGGCGGC
>JBBRKU010000596.1:0-1985 GCA_038231735.1 Actinomycetales bacterium
GACTGCGGTGCGGTCGCGGGGTGCCGGCAGATGAACCGGTGCAGGCGGAATGAACCAGGAGGACGCCGCCGCCGTTTACCAGTCATACGCACGGTCCGGGACTACAATCAGGGCACGACATTTGTTGGGAGCTGAACGTTATGAAGATCAGCAAAGGCGCGACTTATGCGGCCGCCGCAGCGGCCCTTCTACTGGTGGCGGGCTGCTCGTCTGGCGGCGGCACAGCCCCACCGTCCACGGCAAGCCAGCCGCCGTCCGCAACGTCAAGCGAATCCGCAGCCGTGGCCATCACTATCAAGAACTTCGGCTATCAGGGACCGGACTCGGTGGCTCCGGGCAGCACGGTGACCGTGACAAACATGGACAACCAGGCCCATACGGTGACGGCCGACGACGGTTCCTCCTTCGACGCGATGGTCAAGGGCAGCGGTGGTACAGCAACGTTCAAGGCACCCACCAAGCCCGGTACCTACGCCTACCACTGCACCTACCACAGCAACATGCATGGGACGCTGGTAGTTAAATGAGAACCGAGACGAGGACCCGTGGCGGCGTCGGCCGCCGTTTGGCCAATATCGTCCTGCGGCTGCTGGTCGCGACCACCCTGGTGACGGACGCCGTCGTGCATATCCGGCAGGCACCCGGTTACCAGCTGGCGAATCCGGAGGGGATCGGGCAGGGCAACCTGTTCTACCTTGAATCGGCGGCCGCCATCCTGGTGGCGCTATACGTCCTGATCCGCGGCAGCCGGCCGGCCTACTTCGCCGCTCTGCTGGTAACGGCGAGTGCACTGGCGGCCGTCCTGCTGTCCGTTTACGTGGATTTACCCGCGATCGGACCGATTCCGGCCATGTACGAGCCGGTCTGGTTCTTCGAAAAGGTCCTCAGTGCCGTGGCGGAGGGGATCGGGGCAGTGCTGGCGATCCTCGGACTGGCTGTTGGCCGCCGGTCCGGGAATGAGCACGCCCGGTGAATACTGGATAGGTGAACAAAGGAACGTTGAGGCGAGGTCAGCTCCGGCCCATCGAGTTGGCCTCGTCGGCCATTCTTGGCGGGGTGGCGGTCGCCTTCGTTGCGGTTGGAGCGCTCCTCCCGCGAGCCGGGGCAATGGAGTTGCTGGCGTCCGTGCCGCTGGCCATCGTCGCCCAGCGGCACCGGGCCAGGGCGGTTGTGGCAGCGGCGGTGGCCGGGGCCGTAGTGGCCTTCCTGGTTGCCGGGACGGGGGCGGCCCTGGCGGTCATTGCCTGTTCCGTCATGGGCGCAGTGGTCGGCGCCGTCAGCCGGCGCGGACGCGGAGGTTGGACCGTTTTTGGATTGTCCGTCATCATCGGGCCGCTGTCCGCCCTTGCCCTGGACCTGTTGCTGCTGGTGTTTTCGGCCGCACGGGAGCTGGCCTTCGGAGCGGCCAAGAGCACGGCCGCAGGGCTGACAGCAGCGATGCGCGCCGTGCCGGCCGCCCGGGAGCTGGCCGATCTGATCGATCACCTTGTCAATGCAGCCCTGGGCAGCTGGTGGTTGTGGGTCTTCATCGCCGTCGTGGCCGGGATGCCGCTGGCCATGCTCTCCGTGTGGTGGGTCCTCTCCGCCGTGCTGGAGCGGTTGCACTGGGTCACGGTTGAGGACGCCCTCGACGGCGGAGCGGCTGGCGCGACGGCTGGCGGGGCACAGCAGGCGCCGCTAGGTGGGCCGCTTCCCGTTGAGCTCCGGGACGTCGGCTTCAGCTATCCCGGTGCCGGTACCCAGGCCCTGCGCGGCGTGGACGTGCGGCTGGAAGGACGCCAGTTCGCCGTTGTCGTCGGAGCGAACGGTTCCGGCAAGTCAACCCTCATCCGCATCCTTGCCGGTGGCGCGGTGACATCGGGCACCGTGGAGCGGGCCGGGGGAGTCGGGCTGGGACAGATCGGCGGCACCGCGCTGGTGATGCAGCGGCCGGAGACCCAGGTCCTGGGCATGAAGGTGTCCGATGACCTGATCTGGGGGCTGCC
>JBBRKU010000597.1:0-1981 GCA_038231735.1 Actinomycetales bacterium
ATCTTCCGGTCGGCAGCTTCCCGGAGAAGGGCCAGCTGGAGGATGAGGCCAAGCGGCTGGTGGTACAGGCCGCCGAGCGTGCCTTCGGCACTAATCCCCCGCCGCGGATGGACATCATCGTCCGGTATGGACCCACCGCCAAAATCCTGGTCGAAGAAAGCCGGACGGCACAGATGCTGGTGGTAAGACGGCGGGGACGCGGCGGATTCTTGGGACAGGTGATGGGCTCGGTTTCAAGCGTCTGTTCCGCGCATGCGCACTGCCCGGTCGTCGTGGCGGGCGAGGACGAGGAGGATGGAGTGCCGGCGCGGTGAGCCCGCTGGAACGGCCGCCCACTGCTCCCAGTAGCGCCATGAATTTCATCCGCCGGTACCCCATAGTCGCGGCCACTGTGCTGGCCGGCGTTGCGGTAGCTATCCTGCTCCTCACCGGACAACCGTCCGCCGCCCGATGGCTGGCGAGCATCTTTGCGCTCGCGGTCGCCGCCTACAAAACCGTCGGCATGGTCAGGGACATCGCCCACGGCCGCTGGGGCATCGATCTGCTGGCAGTCATGGCCATCGTGAGCACGGTGGCCATCGGCGAGTACATCGCCTCGCTGATCATCGTGCTGATGCTCACCGGAGGCGAGGCGCTGGAAGACTTTGCCGACGGCAGGGCCAAGCGCGAGCTCAGTGCCCTGTTGGCCCGCGCGCCGCAGATCGCGCACCGCGAACAAGGTACCGGTCCTGCCCGGGATGAGGCGACCTGGAACATCCTGGTCCAGGACATCCCGGTCGGCGACATTCGGGTCGGCGATGTACTGCTGGTCCGACCGTCGGAAGTCGTTCCCGTTGACGGGCAGCTGCTCTCCCCCGCCGGTTCGTTTGACGAATCCGCGCTGACCGGGGAGAGCCTGCCGGCGGAGCGCACGGCGGGCGACCCGGTGCTCAGCGGGTCCGTTAACGGCGAGTCCGCCATCCGCATCCGGGTGGCGGCGCTGGTACAGGATTCTCAGTACAGCCGGATAGTGGCGCTGGTCAGGGAAGCGTCCGCCAGCCGGGCCCCGGTAGTGCGGCTCGCGGACCGGTACGCCGTCCCGTTCACATTGCTGGCGCTGGCGCTGGCCGGCGCGGCCTGGGCGCTCAGCGCGGATCCGGCACGGTTTGCCGAGGTGCTGGTGGTGGCAACGCCCTGTCCACTGCTGATCGCCGCGCCGGTCGCTTTCCTGGGCGGGATGAGCCGGGCGGCGCACGCCGGGATCATCGTCAAGAACGGCGGGACCTTGGAGGTGCTGGCACGCATCAGGACGGCCGCCTTTGACAAGACCGGAACGCTCACGCACGGCCATCCGGCGCTGCAGGAGGTCAGGGCGGCCCAAGGCTCTGCGGCCATTGCCGGCAGTGACGAACTGCTGCAGCTGGCGGCATCGGCCGAGCAGTATTCCTCGCACGTGCTGGCCGCCTCCGTCGTCGAAGCCGCCCGTTCCCGGGGGCTGGCGCTGCTGGCTGCCAGCGAGGCCAGCGAACATGCCACCCAAGGTGTGACGGCCGTGCTGGCCGGCCGGACCGTCGTCGTCGGCAAGCGCTCCTTCGTTGCCGACGGCGCCGGCGCCGTCGAAGAAGCCGCCCTGTCCAGCGGGCAACTGGCGGTCTACGTCAGCGTGGACGGCAGGTTCGCCGGAACACTGGTCATGAGTGATCCGCTGCGTGGCAACGCCCGGGCCACGCTGGCGCGGCTTCGCCGGCTGGGTGTGCGCGAGTCCCTGATGCTGACCGGCGACGCCCAGGCCACCGCGGACCACATCGCCGCGGAGGTGGGGATTACCCGCGTGCAGGCCGAATGCCTGCCGGCGGAGAAGGTGGCCGCGGTCGCCTCGCTGCCGCAGCGGCCGGTGATGATGGTGGGCGACGGGGTCAACGATGCTCCCGTGCTGGCCGCGGCAGACGTCGGGGTGGCGATGGGTGCGAAGGGCTCGACGGCGGCCAGCGAGTCCGCGGAC
>JBBRKU010000598.1:0-1972 GCA_038231735.1 Actinomycetales bacterium
AATGCACCTATGCCCGGCCGGCGGCGGTCACCCTGAATACTGGCCAGAAATCACGAGCACTGGTTTCTGGCCAGTACCGGGTCCCCGAAACCAGCAGTACCACCTACCCGGACTGCCCGTACCATCCGGCCGCATTTGCCAAAGTGGTCTTTCTCCCAGGACTTCTGGTTTACCCGGGACTACCTGCCGCAGACCGCAGCCTCCGGCTTCAGCACCTCCCCCTACAACGAGACACACTGGGATGATAAGCAGTGGAACGACTTGGTCAACCAGGCCAACGCCACGACGGACCAGGCCACCCGCTGCGGGCTGATCCAGAAAGCGGAGCAGATTGAGTTCGACCGCGGCGGCTACATCATCTGGGGCTTCCCGAACAGCGTCGACGCCTATTCCTCGGCCGTCAGCGGGTTCACTCCGGATAAGAGCGGTATTCCGCTGACGTCCTTCACCTTCCGCAACGTCTGGTTGAATAAGTGACGCTTTCAAAAATGGTGACCAAGACCGCGGCCGAGACAGCTTCGTCCGGCCGGCCAACATCGGAAAACCGGAAACGAACCGGGGGGATGCGCCGGCTGCTGCTGCGGCGCTCCCTGTTCGGTCTGTTCACTCTGTGGGTCGTTTCACTTGTCGTCTTTCTCGCCACACAGGCACTTCCGGGGGACGCTGCCCAGGCCATCCTGGGCCGGGAGGCCACCCCGGAGCGGCTGGCCGCATTGCGGGCACAACTCCACCTCGGCGGCTCCCTTCCCGAGCAGTACATCAGCTGGCTGGGACATCTGGTCACCTTCGACCTGGGCAACTCGCTGGCCGGCGGCAAGCCGGTGGCCCAGGTCATAGCGCCGATGCTCCTCAATTCAAGCGTCCTGATGCTTTGCTCGGCCATCATCGCCATCCCGCTGGCCATCGCCATCGGAACCTGGAGTGCACTCAAAAAAGACACCGCGGTGGACCATGTAACCGGCGTCGTCACCCTTGTCCTGGCCTCCCTGCCGGAATTCGTGGTGGGAGTACTGCTGGTACTGCTGCTGGCCACCGGCTTCCTGCACCTTTTTCCGGCGGTCTTCGTCCTCATTCCGGGAGAGCAGGTCTGGAGCAACCCGGCCCAGCTGGTACTGCCGGTGCTGACCCTGGTCCTCGCCGTGTCCCCCTACATCATCCGGATCATGCGCGCCACCATGCTGGAGGTCCTGGAAAGCCAGTACGTCCAGCAGGCACGGCTGAAGGGCCTGCCGGAGCGGACCGTGATCTGGCGACACGCCATTCCCAACGCCATCGGCCCGGTCGCCCAGGTTGTTGCCCTGCAGTTGGCGTGGCTGATCGGCGGCGTGGTGATCGTCGAATATCTCTTCCGTTTCCCGGGGATCGGCTTCCAGCTGATCGACGCCGTAACCAACCGGGACCTTCCGGTCGTCCAGGCGCTGGTCATCGTCATCGCCCTCTTCTACGTCGTCGTCAATCTCCTCGCCGACGTCGTCACGCTGGCTGCCAACCCGAAAGTAAGGACGGCCCAATGAGCACCGGCACGGCCACTGAGGCCATCACAAGAAGCGGTGCCGCGGGCAAGGTCCAACGCAAACCGGGGTTGTTGCGCCGGTCCCTGAAGTCCAGGCGCACGGTTATCGGCATGGCGCTGACCATCCTCATCCTCGCGCTGGCGTTCCTGGGACCCTACCTTGCGCCGCATTCACCCACCGAGTTCGTTGCCGCACCGTTCTCCCCGGCGGGCACCGGGGGACCCTTCGGGACGGACAACCTGGGCCGCGATGTGCTGTCCCGGTTCCTGGCCGGCGGCCAGACCCTGATGATCCTGGCCGTGCTCTCCACCGCCCTGGGCGTCGGGCTCGGCGCACTGGTGGGCGTGCTTGCCGCCTACCGCCGCGGCTGGCTCGACGAGGCGCTGATGCGCACCGGCGATGTGGCCCTGGCGTTCCCGCAGATCGTGCTGGCCCTGCTCTTCCTGTCCATCATCGGC
>JBBRKU010000599.1:0-1970 GCA_038231735.1 Actinomycetales bacterium
GATGAAGCGCTCCACGGAGCCGAAGAGGGCCCGGTGGATCATCACCGGACGCTGGCGCGTGCCGTCCGCGGCCTGGTACTCGAGTTCGAAGCGCTCCGGCAGGTTGAAGTCCAGCTGGATGGTGGACATCTGCCAGGTGCGCCCAATCGCGTCCTTGGCCTGGACGGAGATCTTCGGCCCGTAGAACGCCGCCCCACCCGGGTCCGGCACCAGGTCCAGCCCGGAGGCCTCGGCCACCTCGGCCAGGGTGCGGGTGGCCTCATCCCAGGCATCGTCGTCGCCGACGAACTTGTCCTCGTTCTTGGTGGACAGCTCCAGATAGAAATCGGTCAGCCCGTAGTCCTTCAGCAGGCCCAGCACGAAGTTCAGCGTGCCGGTCAGCTCGTCCTTCATCTGCTCGCGGGTGCAGTAGATGTGGGCGTCGTCCTGGGTCATGCCGCGCACGCGGGTCAGCCCGTGGATCACGCCGGACTTCTCATAGCGGTACACCGAGCCGAACTCGAAGAGCCGCAGCGGCAGCTCCCGATAGGACCGGCCGCGGGCGCGGTAGATCAGGTTGTGCATGGGGCAATTCATCGGCTTGAGGTAGTAGTCAACGCCGGGCTTGCGCACCGTACCGTCGTCGTTGAGCTCCGGGTCCACGTGCATGGGCGGGAACATGCCGTCCCGGTACCAGTCCAGGTGGCCGGACACCTCGTACAGGTGGCCCTTGGTGATGTGCGGGGTGTAGACAAATTCGTAGCCGGCGTCCACATGGCGCTGGCGGGAGTAGTCCTCCATCTCCTTGCGGATGATGCCGCCCTTGGGGTGGAAGACCGGCAGGCCGGAGCCCAGCTCGTCAGGGAAGGAAAACAGGTCCAGTTCGGTGCCCAGCTTGCGGTGGTCGCGGCGCTCCGCCTCGGCCATCCGCTCCTGGTAGGCCTTCAGGGCTTCCTTGGTGGGCCAGGCCGTCCCGTAGATGCGCTGCAGCTGCTTGTTGTTCTGGTTCCCGCGCCAGTAGGCCGCCGCGCTGCGCGTGAGGGCGAAGGAGTTGGAGATCAGCTTGGTGTTGGGCAGGTGCGGTCCACGGCACAGGTCGCACCAGACCACCGTGTCCTCGCGGCGGTCGATGTTGTCGTAGATGGACAGCTCCGCGCCGCCGACCTCAACGTTGGACCCGTCCTCCGCGCTGGGGGCCTCAGCGCCGCCCTTGAGCCCGATCAGCTCCAGCTTGTACGGCTCGTCCTTCATCGCCTGGCGGGCCTCATCCTCGGTGACCACTCGGCGGGCAAACTTCTGGTTGCTGTTGACGATCTTCAGCATCATCTTTTCGAGCTGCTTGAGATCCTCCGGGGTGAACGGCTCCGCGACGTCGAAATCGAAGTAGAAGCCGTCGGCGATGTACGGCCCGATCCCGAGCTTGGCGTCCGGGCGCAGCTGCTGCACGGCCTGCGCCATCACATGTGCGGTCGAGTGGCGCAGCACATTGAGGCCGTCCGGGGAGTCGATGGTGACCGCTTCGACGGCGGCGTCATAGGGCAGTGGCTGGTCCAGGTCGGTCAGCTCGCCATTAACGCGGACGACGACGACGTCGCGGCGTTCGCGGAACAGATCCGCGCCGGTAGTCCCAGCCGTCACCATGGTCGCTTCGCCGTCGACATTGAGGGTGATTTGCGTATCCACTGGTGCTATTGGTTCCGGCACAACTGCTCCTAAATTCGGTTGAATGGCTCCGTCTAAGCAACATACGGGGGTTACTGTGAGCCACTACCGATGCTATCGGGTTGCCCGCGGGGCAACCAACACAGCGGTCGCGTTTCCTAGGAGTCCGACTCGATGACGTCGCGCATGGCTAACCTCCCAGCCCGGTGACGGCCAGCGTCCGGCGCGTGCCGGTGAGCGGATCCGGCGACTGCCCCGGCAACGGCTTGCCGGGCACGGTTCCCGGGGGCAGCGGAAGCGTGTCCGTCTGGCTCAGGTCCCAGGCCTCC
>JBBRKU010000600.1:0-1958 GCA_038231735.1 Actinomycetales bacterium
CGGCCCGAGAGCGTCCGCCCCCACCGAGTCTGCCGCGGATGGGTCTACGGCGGATGACGACGGCGAGGAGCCCCCCGCTGGCCGGCACTGGCCCACCGCCTCGGTGAAAGCCGAGCCGCGGCCCGGACGAAAGGGCGGCCCCATGCGGGCCGCCGGCAAACTTCCGGATCTGACATCCTATGAAGCGGCTCCGGGCACCAGGGAGAGTTCCTCCGTCTTCAACGAGCCCTTGCCCACCTCCATGCTCCAGGTCCGGCCGCCGAAGGAGGAGGTGGACCGGCGCGCCGCCGAGCGCGAAGAGGCCGCAAACGCAAAACCGGTGCTGCCGCGCGTGATGCAGGTGCTGCTGGCTGTTTTCTACCCCGGGGTGCTCCTGGCCCTGTCCATCCGGCTGATCACTACCCCGCTGTTCCTCTGGGCGGAGTACAACCGCCCGGGATTCCCGCCGGACACCTTCGGCTTCAGCACCGATGACCGGATGACCTTCGGGTCCTACACCGTGGACTACCTGCTCAACTTCGCCGGTCCGCGCTATCTGGGGGGACTGGTGAATGCGGACGGCCGGCCGCTTTTCGGTGCCGGCGAGGTCAGCCATATGGCGGATGTGAAGTCCGTCATCACCATGGCGTTCATTGTTGGCACTGTCCTGGCCATCGGCATGGTTGTTGCCATCGTCTACCTTTCCCGCCGCAGCCACGGCGGCGTCCGCCGCGCTCTGTTCGCCGGATCGGTTGCGACGCTGGTGCTGGTGATCACCCTCGGCGTTCTGGGCTTCATGGGCTGGGAGACCTTCTTCACGGACTTCCATGAAATCTTCTTCAAGAACGGCACCTGGACGTTCTACCTCAATGACACGCTGATCCGTCTGTTCCCGGGACAGTTCTGGCAGGATGCCGGCCTCGTGATCGGCATCGCCGTCTTCGTTGTTTCCACCCTGACACTCGCCTTCACCTGGCCCACCCGGCCGCGTCGGGAGGCCACCGCCCGGGCCAAGCACCCGGCGCAGGGCCGGCGCGCAGCAGCGGGAGCCTAGCCGCCGTCGCTCAGATCCAGCTGGGCATCCACATATGGTTTTTCCAGTCCTGGTAGGAAATCTGCTCGGCCGTCCAGATCGGGTAGAAATAGGCCGAGACCACAACGGCCAGCACCAGGAAGATGCCCACCAGCAGGGCACCCTGTTGCCTGCGCCAGGGCGGATCCGCAGCCTTGCCGAGGGCTAGGCCCAGCACAAAGACCAGCGCCAGGACCAGGTACGGCTCGTAGGCGATCGCATAAAAGAAGAAGATCGTCCGGGTCGGGTACAGAAGCCAGGGCAGGTAGCCGGCGGCCAGTCCCGCCAGGATTGCCCCTGCCCGCCAGTCGCGGCGGAGGGCCCAGTAGACAATCAGGAATACTGCAGCGAGGACGGCGGACCACCAGATGACCGGATTGCCCACCGAGGAGACTACGGCGGCGCAGCTGTCCGCCAGACAGCCCTTTTCACCATGTTTGGGGTAGTCGGTGTAGAAGGACGTGGGCCGGCCCATCACCAGCCAGGACCATGCGTTCGCCTTGTAGGGGTGGTCCGAGCTCAGCCCGGTGTGGAAGTTGTAGGCCGTGGAGTGGTAATGCCACAGCGATCGTAGCGAGTCCGGAACCCAGCCCCACGGCCCGGCGGGATTTGTTGTGGCCCAGTTCCGGTCATAGGAGTCGCCGGCCAGGAACCAGCCGGTCCAGGATGCCAGATATGTCACCGCGGCCACCGGCACCACGCTGGCGAAGGCGAAGATCCCGTCCTTGAGAATGCCGCCAGCCATCCAGTAGCGGATTCCCGCTATCCGGCGTGCGTTCAGATCCCAGAAGACCGTGAGCAGGCCAAAGGCCGCCAGGAAGAACAGCCCGGACCATTTCGTGCCTACGCACAGGCCAAGGCAGACCCCGGCCGCCAACCGCCAGGGCCGCCATCCCAGCCCCGGACC
>JBBRKU010000601.1:0-1954 GCA_038231735.1 Actinomycetales bacterium
CCGACCTGCACATCCTCAAGGGTGACGTGCCCGCCGTCGTGCCCGGCCGGATCCTGGGCCACGAAGGCGTGGGTACCGTCACCGAGGTGGGTTCCTCGGTCGCGGGCCTCAAGGCCGGTGACCGCGTCATCATCTCCTGCATCAAATCATGCGGTCACTGCGCCAATTGCCGGAGCGGGCTTTACTCGCACTGTCTGGGAGAGGAAGGGGCGTCCGGAATCGGCTGGGTCTTCGGACACCTCATCGACGGCACGCAGGCCGAATTCGTGCGTGTGCCCTACGCCGAGAATTCCCTGCACCTGCTGCCCGCCGGTGTCAGCGACGACGAAGCGGTGATGCTCTCCGACATCCTGCCCACAGGATTCGAGATCGGGGTCCAGTACGGTGGGGTCAAACCTGGGGATGTGGTCGCCGTCATCGGCGCTGGTCCGGTGGGCCTGTCGGCCATTGCCACCTCCGGACTCTATGGCGCGGCGACCATCATCGCGATCGACATGGATGAGAACCGGCTGGTCCAGGCCAAGGATTTTGGCGCCACCGACGCCGTTGTCTCAGGGACGGCCAGCTGGAGGCAGGAGGTGCTGGACCTGACGGATGGGGCCGGAGTCGATGTTGCCATTGAGGCGGTGGGCATTCCGCAAACCTTCAGCATGGCCCTGGACATTGTCCGTCCGGGCGGCCGGGTGGCCAACGTCGGGGTCCATGGTAAGCCGGTCGACCTGCATCTGGAGGACCTGTGGATCCGCAACATCAACATCAGCATGGGGCTGGTGAACGCCAACTCAACGCCGATGCTGCTCAAGCTTGTGGCCCAGAAGAAGATTCCCGCCGGGAAGTTCGCCACGCACCACTTCCCGCTGGGGAAGATCATGGATGCCTACGACACCTTCTCCCGTGCGGCGGAAACCAAAGCGCTCAAGGTTGTCCTCAGCCGCTGACTCCCGGGTTACCGATGAGAGGAAGTCCGTCCGGGATTGACGATGCCAGACTGGTCGCGGAGGGCCTGACCGACACGGAGGTGGCGGACCGGGTCAAGGCCGGCCGTTCCAACCGGATTCCGGTGGAGTCCGGCCGCAGCCTCGGCAACATCCTGCAGGCCAACGTGTTCACGTTGTTCAACGCGGTGGTCGGCGCCAGTTTCCTCCTGCTGCTGGTGCTCGGCCAGTGGCAGGACGCACTCTTCGGCCTTGCGGCGCTGGCCAACACCGTCATTGGTACCGTCCAGGAGTTCCGTGCCAAACGGCTGCTGGACAAACTGGCGCTAATGCACGCACCGAGGGCCAGGGTGCTGCGGCGGGGCAGCGTGGCGGAGATCGCGGTGGAGGACGTGGTTGCGGACGAGGTCCTTGTGCTGCTGACCGGCGACCAGGTCCCGGCCGACGCCGTCGTACTGGCCAGCCAGGGCCTTGAGATCGACGAATCACTGCTGACCGGGGAATCGGATCCGGTCTTCAAGACCGCCGCGGACAGTGTGCTGTCCGGTTCCACGGTTGTGGCCGGGCAGGGACGTGCGCGGGTGGTGCGGTTTGGCTCGGATTCCTTTGCCGGCCGCATGACTGCCCAGGCGAAGCGCTTCTCGCTGATTAATTCGGAGCTGCGCAATGCCCTGAACAGGGTCCTGCGGACGGTCAGTTGGGCGCTGATCCCCATCATGGCACTGGTCATCAACGGGCAGATCCAGTCCGAACACGGATGGGCTGCGGCTCTGCGGGACGGCACCTGGCGCGATGCCGCGGTAGCCGCCGTGGCCAGCGTCATCAGCATGATCCCGCAGGGCCTGGTCCTGATGACCAGCGTTGCCTTCGCCGTCGGTGCGCTGAAGCTGGCGCGCAGCAAGGTCCTGATCCAGGAGCTCGCCGCCGTTGAAGGCCTTGCCCGGGTGGATATTCTGTGCCTGGACAAAACGGGGACCCTCACCGAGGGCACGATTGCCTTCGACGCGGTCCACCAGCTC
>JBBRKU010000602.1:0-1946 GCA_038231735.1 Actinomycetales bacterium
GCGAGGAACAGGTGGCATCGATGGCGGAGAACGCGATTGTTTTCGCCATGGCCAACCCGACGCCGGAGATCGACCCCGCCATCGCGTCCAAGTATGCCGCCGTCGTGGCCACGGGACGCAGCGATTTCCCGAACCAGATCAACAATGTGCTGGCGTTCCCGGGCTTCTTCCGAGGGCTGCTGGACGCTCACGCCAGCGACATTACGCCGGAGATGCTGGTGGCCGCCGCCGAGGCGATTGCCAACCGGGTAGCTGACGATGAGCTCAATGCCAGTTACATTGTCCCCAGCGTCTTCGATCCGCATGTGGCCTCCGACGTGGCCGCCGCCGTGGCTGCTGCCGCCGCTTCAAACGCAGCCTCCACCGTTTAGGAAAGGACCCGGAACATGGCTATCACGGTCATAAACCCCCGGCCGACCGACCGCGCGGAGGAAATTCTCACCCCCAAGGCACTTGCGTTTGTGGAGGAACTCCACCAGCGCTTCGCCGGCACCCGCAAGGAGCTGTTGGGCGCCCGCGGCCCGAAGCGCCAGCGCGTCGCCGATACCGGTAAGCTCGATTTCCTACCGGAAACCCGAAACGTGCGCGACGGCGACTGGAAGGTCGCGCCGGCACCGGCAGCTTTGCAGGACCGCCGGGTGGAAATGACGGGCCCTGCCACCCCTGCCAAGATGGCCATCAACGCGCTGAACTCCGGCGCCAAGGTGTGGCTCGCGGACCTTGAGGACGCCAGCACCCCTACGTGGGCCAATGTCATCGACGCCATCCTGAACCTGCGTGACGCGGCCGCCGGCACCCTGAGCTACACCTCGCCCGAAGGCAAGGAGTACACGCTCCGCACCGATGCCCCGCTCGCTGTGGTGGTGGCCCGCCCCCGCGGCTGGCATATGGATGAGCGGCACCTGCTGATCGACGGCGAACCTGCCGTGGGCGCGCTGGTGGACTTCGGCCTGCACTTCTTCCACATTGCCAGGCAGCTGGTGCTTAACGGGCAGGGCCCGTACTACTACCTGCCCAAGATGGAGAGCCACCTTGAGGCGCGCCTGTGGAATGAGGTGTTCGTCTTCGCCCAGGACTACGTGGGCCTCGGACAGGGCACGGTCCGTGCCACCGTGCTGATCGAGACCATCCCGGCCGCGTTCGAGATGGACGAGATCCTCTACGAGCTGCGCGATCACGCCGCCGGTCTGAACGCGGGCCGCTGGGACTACCTCTTCAGCATCATCAAGTACTTCCGCGACGCCGGCCCCGGCTTCGTGCTGCCGGACCGCGCGTCGGTGGCCATGACCGACCCTTTCATGCGCGCCTACACCGAGCTGCTGGTCAAGACCTGCCACCACCGCGACGCCTTCGCCATGGGCGGCATGGCAGCGGTGATCCCCAACAGGCGTGAACCCGAGGTCACCGCACAGGCCTTCGAAAAGGTCCGCGCGGACAAAACGCGCGAGGCCAACGACGGTTTCGATGGCTCCTGGGTGGCACACCCTGACCTCGTGCCGATCTGCCAGGAAGTGTTCGACGCCGTGCTCGGGGACCGTCCCAACCAGCTGGATAAGCAGCGCCCGGAGGTGTCCGTGACCGCGGAGCAGCTGCTGGACATCGCCTCGGCCAACGGCCAGATCACGGAGGCTGGGCTGCGGCTGAACCTGTATGTGGCTGTCGCGTACACCGCGGTGTGGCTGTCCGGCAACGGTGCGGTGGCCATCCACAACCTCATGGAAGATGCCGCCACGGCGGAGATTTCCCGCTCCCAGGTGTGGCAGCAGATCCGCAACAGGTCGGTCCTCGCGGACACGGGCAATACCGTGACCCGCGTGCTGGCGGAGCGCATCCTGGGCGAGGAATCTGAGCGCTTGCGGACCGAGTTCGGCGACGAAGCCTTCCGCCGCTACTACGAGCCCGCCAGCAAGCTGATCGCGGACATCTGTCTCTCCGAGGACTACACC
>JBBRKU010000603.1:0-1937 GCA_038231735.1 Actinomycetales bacterium
CCACCAGGACCCGATCGAAACTGTCCGGCTGCTGCTCCCCCACCTCCCGGCCGTCGCCGATCCGGACCTCCCAGACATCCCGGGGCACGGCAGCCAGCGCCTGGCTCACCAGCTTGGCCCGGTGCGGCGCGGGCTCGTTGGCCAGCAGCGTCGCACCCTGCTGCGCCGCCAGCGCGCCGAGCAGGGCGGCCTTGCCACCGGGGCCGGCGCACAGATCCAGCCAGCGGCCGCCGCCGGACCCGGCGGGCTCCGCGAGGTTCTCCCCGCTTGCCCCGTTCGCCCCGTCCGCCTCGCTCCCGGCGGAAACCTCGACGGCTGCCAGGGCCCGTGCCACCAGCTGCGACCCGACGTCCTGCACCCGCGTGGTTCCGGCGCGCACGCTGGACAACCGGCCCAGGTCCCCGCCGGAGGACAGCGCGGAGTCCGGCGCCAGCGTCCCGAGCGTGAATCCGGCGTCCAGCGCCTCGGTCAGGTCGCCCAGCCCCGGCAGCGCTACCAGGTTCACCACGGGGGCGTCGTTGTCCGCCTCCAGCAGGGCCGTAATTTCGTCCACGCTGCGCCCATGCGCCACCAGTGACTGGCGCAGCGCGCGCACAATCCACTCCGGGTGCGAGTACTCCAGCGCGGCGATCTTGGTGGCGTCCGTCTCCGAGGCCGTCAGCTGCACGGTCCAGCCGGCCAGATCCTGCGCCGTCACCCGGCGCAGCACCGCGTTGACCAGCGACGACGGCCCGGCACCAATGACGGCGCGGGCCAGACCGACCGTCTGGTCCAGGGCCGCATGGGCCGGCACCCGCATGGCCAGGAGCTGGTGTGCCCCGATCCTCAGGGCATCCAGGATGGCCGGATCCAGCTGGTCCAGCGGCCGGTCCACACATTTCGCCAGAATGGCGTCGTAGGTGCCCTGCCCGCGCAGGGCACCGTAGCTCAGTTCCGTGGCGAAGCCGGCATCCCGCCGGTCCAGCCGGTGCGCCCGGATGCTGGCCGGAAGCACCAGATTCGCGTAGGCGTCCTCGCCCGAGACCGCACGCAGCACCTCGAACGCCACCAGCCGGGCCGGATCCGCCCGCCGGGTCCGCTCCGACGGCGCCGCCTGGCTCAAACCGCGCGGATTGCTGCGGTTCCGCTCGCGCCCCTGCTCGTTGCGGCGGCTGCCCGGACTGCCCGCAGCCGCCCCGCCGCCGGATCCGCCGCGACCGGCCCCGCCCTGGCCCACTCCCGTGCCGCTGCCACGATTACCGCCTGAGTCGCCACCGCGGCTACCGCCGCGTCCGGAGTTATCGCTGCTCACTCAAATACCATGCCTTCTTTATCCGCCAGTCCGCGGGCCCAATCCCGGGCCTGCATCATCTTCTTTCCTGCCGGCTGCACCTCCACCAGCTCCACGGTGTGGGAAGCCGTCCCCACCAGAACCGACCCGGACAGGAAACCCAGCCGACCGGGTTCCAGCCCGTCCGACTCCGGCCGCGGTTCGACCGGGCCCAGCTTGAGGCGCTGCCCGTTCAGCATCGTCCATGCGCCGGGCTCGGCCGTGACCCCGCGAATGCGGCGACCGATGGCCAGCGCCGGCTGGGACCAATCGATGCGACCATCGTCGATAGTCAGCTTGGGAGCCAGCGACACCTCACCCCGTTGCGGCACGCCGCTGGCCCTGCCGTCTTGTATGGCGCTCAGTGTCTGGGTCAACAGCACCGCACCGCTGCGGCAGAGCCGCTCCAGCAGCGCCTCGCTGGTATCCGATGGCCGCACAGTTTCGGTCAGTGTTCCAAAAACGGGGCCTGTGTCCAGCCCGGCCTCAAGCTGGAAAGTCGAGGCTCCGGTCACGTCGTCGCCGTTGATGACCGCATGCTGCACCGGCGCAGCTCCACGCCAGGCAGGCAGCAGGGAAAAATGCAGATTGATCCACCCGTGGACGGGAATATCGAGCGCGGCGGGCG
>JBBRKU010000604.1:0-1937 GCA_038231735.1 Actinomycetales bacterium
GGCCGCCGGCTTCAACCCGGCGGAGAAGGAGGAGCTGATGGCGCTCATCCGCACCATCCGGGACGACGGCTATACCGTGCTGCTCATCGAGCACGATATGAAGCTGGTCATGGGCGTCACGGACCGGATTGTGGTGCTGGAGTTCGGCAAGAAGATCGCGGACGACAAGCCGCGGGTGATCCGCGAGGATCCGAAGGTCATATCCGCCTACCTCGGGGAGCCCGAAGATGACGTTGCTTGAGCTCGATAAGGTTTCCGTACACTACGGTCGGATTCAGGCCATCCGGGAAATGTCCTTCACCGTCAACGAGGGGGAGATCGTCTCCCTGATCGGAGCCAACGGTGCCGGCAAGACGACGACGATGAAGACCATCTCCGGGTTGCTGAATCCCTCCGGCGGATCCATCACATTCGCCGGCGAGAACATCACCAAAATGAAGGCCCACATCCGCGTGGTCAGGGGCATATCCCAGGCGCCGGAAGGCCGCGGGATCTTCCCCGGCATGACGGTGCTGGAGAACCTCGATATGGGGGCGTTCGGCCGCAAGGACAGGACCGGCATGGGCGCGGACCTCGAGCGTGTCTTCGACCTCTTCCCGCGACTCCTTGAGCGCCAGAAGCAGCTGGGCGGAACCATGTCCGGCGGTGAGCAGCAGATGCTGGCCATTGGACGGGCGCTGATGTCCAATCCGAAGCTGCTGCTGCTGGACGAGCCCTCGATGGGCCTGGCTCCGCAGTTCATCCGGCAGATCTTCAAGATTGTCACCGAGATCAACAAACAGGGCACCACCGTGCTGCTGGTGGAGCAGAACGCCAACCAGGCTCTGGCCCGGGCGGACCGGGGGTTTGTGCTGGAGACCGGGGAGATCACCCACAGCGGTACCGGCAAGGAGCTGCTGGCTAACCCGGCGATCAAGGAAGCCTACCTGGGTGTCGGCTAACCCCCGCTGACCGGACAACGCCGCTGGTCGAGCCTGCCCCGCTGATCGAGCCTGTCGAGATCAAGGTCTCGACAGGCTCGACCAGCGGTGCCGCCCCGGGCTAGCTCCTGAGGATCGCCGTCAGGTGGGCCGTGTCGTAAGCGGCTCGGCCGCGGCCCAGCAACAGCGAGGCAACGGTGGAAACGACGGCGGCCGCCACCAGGGAGGCGATCCACGGGACCCAAGTCCAGCCCGGCTGGTAGCTCAGTCCGGCGGAGACCGCGATGATCCAGGTCAGCAGCGCCGCGACCACGGCAATGCCGGAAGGCAGCAGGGCGCCGTATTTTTCGTGCCGTTTGTCAGAGCCCCAGACGACGGCTCCGATGCCGATGGCCAGCAGGGCGATGACTACCAGGTCAACCATGTCAGGCCTACAGGGCGCCGAAACCGACGCGGCGCGATTCCTCGGCGCCGAGCTCGACGTAGCCCAGCGACTGTCCGGGAACGATGATGATGCGGCCCTTATCATCGATCAGCCGCAGCTCAGAACCCTTGGACAGAGCGTCAGAGACCAGCTTGGCCACTTCTTCGGCGGTTTGCGCTGAGTCCAGCACAATCTCGCGGCCAACGTTTTGAATGCCGATCTTGATTTCCAACGGGTGTCTCCTTCATTCCTGCGGCGTGGCTGCAGAGCTGGTGCCGGAGGGGCCTTGGGCCCCTCACATCTATGTTTAGTCTATGACTCTTTAGGGAAGCGGCTTATTCCGCGCCAAGCTAAACGGTAAATCAGTTCGCTGGCCACATCCAGGTCAAGATTGCCGTTCGTTTCCAGCCAGTATCGTGCGCTTACCTGAGCCATGCCGGCCAGCGCACGGCCCAGCAGCGTGGCTTCAATATGTGGCAGCTTGGTGTCCTCGGCGATGACATTGGCGATGGCATCCGCGTAGGTGGCGTTGAATTTCTCCAGCCGGCCGGCCACGTCAGGATCATTCACCAGATCGGATTCGAAGACCAGCC
>JBBRKU010000605.1:0-1932 GCA_038231735.1 Actinomycetales bacterium
GAGCAGTTCAGGAGCTCATCGACGAGCTGGGACGCCTGCCCGGAATCGGACCGAAGTCCGCACAGCGGCTGGCCTTCCATATCCTTGAGTCCGATCCCGAGGACATGAAGCGGTTGGTCAACGCCCTGGTCACGGTGAAGGAGCGGGTGAAATTCTGCTCCATCTGCGGTAACGTCTCGGAGCAGGACACCTGCATGATCTGCCGCGATCCGCGCCGCGATCCGACCATCATCTGCGTCGTGGAGGAATCCAAGGATGTGATGGCTGTGGAGCGCACGCGGTCCTTCAAGGGCCGTTACCACGTCCTGGGCGGAGCCATTAACCCCATTGCCGGCGTCGGGCCGGAACAGCTGCGGATCCGCGAACTGCTCACCAGGCTCAACGACAGCCAGATCGAGGAAGTCATCATCGCCACGGATCCGAATCTTGAGGGTGAGGCCACGGCGACGTATCTGGCCCGGATGCTCAAGACGATCGGCATCGCGGTCACCCGCCTGGCCTCCGGGCTGCCGGTGGGCGGCGACCTTGAGTACGCCGATGAAGTCACGCTGGGGCGCGCCTTCGAGGGCCGCCGCAGCGCCATCGGCTGATCACCGCCCCCCTCAAGACCAATCGGGGTTGGAGGCCAGCGGGCAGCGTCAGGCGATGCGGGTTCCCCGGGCGAGACGCCGGGCGGGGGTCCGCAGTGCGCGCCATCCCAACCACATCAGCCCGCCGGCCAGCAGGAACTGCAGCGCGAGCCCCAATGGCCACATCGGTGTCGTCTGCTCCAGGTAGCGCGGCTGGACCTTGCCGTTGGCGCACGGATAGGTGCCCTCCGGACCGGCCAGCGCCGCCCGCGCCCCCTGGCTGATTCCCTCCAGCATTCCGGCCGAGCCAAACATACCGGTCTGGCCGGTGCTGCGTGAGGGATAGGGAATGGCGTCCGCAACCACCACATAGGGGTTCAGGCTGAGCAGCCAGGCCACCCGTTCGGTGCGCGCGGTACGTTGTTCCACCAGCGGGCCCTCGCAGACGTACTGCGGACCGGCGGAGTCCTGGCCGGGATAGCCGGGGTAGATTCCGGATGACTGGTAGTTGGGATGGTTGGCCATCACGGTTCCCTCTGTGACGCTCTGCGCGAGCCCGAAGGAGATCAGCGTTCCGACCACCAGCGCGGCGACGGTGAGATAGCTGATGACAATGGAGAACAGCGGGCGGTTGGCCAGGGCCGAGATGCCCACCCCAATGCCGCACACCACGGCCAGTTCCAGGGCCAGCATCAGCAGGGCCATTAGGATATGACCCGGCGTCATACCGCCCTGGATGACGCCGACCAGCAGGAACGGCGTGCTGGTCACCAGGAAGGCCAGCGCTGCCACCCAGGAGGCAAGGAATTTCCCCCACAGGATCTGTCCCGGGGTCAGCAGCGTGACCTGCAGGATGGCCAGCGTGCCGCCGGCCCGGTCCCCGTTGACGGCGTTCGCCGAGAGAGCCGGGGCAACGAGCAGCCCGAACAGGAGGACAAACGCAACCACGATCTCGAAAATCATGGACCCTGCGCTGCCCGTCGGGGAGCCGTGGGAGCTTTCGTTGTATACCCTGGCGGCGTTCCAGCTGGACCAGGTGAGCAGCGTGACGATTCCTATGATGACAAACCAGATGCCCAGCATGATGTACCAGCCCCGCGAGCGCAGCCGCTGCCGCAGCTCCAAGCCCACCACATCCCCGACGCCGCGCAGATATCCGCCCCTTTGGTTCTTCTCCGCCGCAGCCGGCGCCTCATTCGTGATGCTCATCGCTGCTCCGTCTCCAGGCTCAGGTAGGTTTCTTCGAGCGCACCCGCGGCCGGGGCAAAGGCGGTGATTTCCACACCGGCGAGGACAAGTTCCCGCAGCAGCCGGGCCGCGTCCTGCTCATTGGAGAGCAGCAGGGAAATCCCGGCGCGGCGGC
>JBBRKU010000606.1:0-1932 GCA_038231735.1 Actinomycetales bacterium
CATCCGGCGTGGCCGTGCCCGTGCTGGGAGCGGCGAATGTTGCCATTGCTGCGCTGAGCGTTGTGGTCCCGCTGCTTGGGGGCAACCTGCATTCGATCATCCCGGTGCTGATGACCGGAGCCCGCGGCATCTCCCGCTCCATGGGTGTTGTGCCGCGGGCTCCGCAAGGAGCAATTCCCATTCAATAAGAAAGCATGGACGGCGTGATTGTCTGCTGCGTCACACTGGTGGAAACCTGCGTTTTGGAACCGTCGAAGGAGACATATGAGTCCGGCTCCCAGCAATGTCACCACCAGCGTCGGCATAGTTGGTGGTGGTCCCGCCGGGCTGATGCTCTCGCACCTGCTCGCCTGCGCGGGCATCGCGAACGTTGTCGTCGAAAAGCGGGACCACGAGACGATCAGGCACACGCACCGCGCCGGAATTCTTGAGGCTGGTTCGGTCCGGATGCTGACCGGGACCGGAGTGGAGGGCCGGGTGCTCACCGAGGGCCACCGGCACGACGGCATTGACCTTCGTTTCAATGGCGTCAGCCATCGCCTGGATTTCCAGGACCTGGTGGGGGAGTCCGTATGGCTGTACCCGCAGAATGAGGTCTTTGTGGACCTGGCGGCGGCCCGGCAGCGGGACAGCGGCGATGTGCGCTATTCGGTCACGGATACCGAGGTCCTTGATCTGACCACGGAAACCCCCAAGATCCGTTTCACGGACGCCGACGGCGAGAGCTTCGAGGTGCACTGCGATTTCATCGCGGGGGCCGATGGGTCCGCGGGTGTGTGCAGACGTTCCATTCCGGCACAGCAGCGCACGGATAATTTCATTGCCTACCCCTTCGCCTGGTTTGGCATCCTTACCGAGGCTCCGCCGAGCGCGCCGGAACTGATCTATGCCAACTCCGAACACGGCTTCGCCCTGATCAGCCAGCGCAGCGGGACGGTCCAGCGCATGTACTTCCAGTGCGATCCGAATGAGGACGCGTCGAAGTGGACCGAGGATGCCATCTGGGACGAGCTGCAGAAGCGGGTGGACGGCCCGGACGGCTTCACCCTCAAACGCGGGCCGATCTTTGAACAAATGGTCCTGCCGTTCCGGTCCTACGTCTGCGAACCGATGGGCTACGGCAACCTCTTCCTGGCCGGGGATGCGGGCCACACCGTCCCGCCCACCGGAGCCAAAGGACTGAATCTGGCCCTGGCCGATGTCAAGGTCCTCGCCGCGGCCATGGAGTCCTTCTACGCCAACGGATCCCGGGAACTGCTGGACGGCTATAGCGACAAGGCCCTGGAACGGGTCTGGAAGGCGCAGAACTTCTCCTACTGGATGACTTCGATGCTGCACTCACGCCAGGACCAGAGCCTCTTCGAACGCAAGCGGATCCTGGGCGAATTGAACAGCGTTGCCTCCTCCCGCTACGGCCAGCAGTACCTGGCGGAGGCCTACACCGGCTGGCCCAGCCATTAACGAATCACCACAGGGAAGCCCAGAACACAGACCCCAAGAGGAGGAAAGACCATGGCAGACGAAAGCTTTGACGACAGCCACGTCGTCGTCAGTTCCGACGCGGCAGCGGACACGCAGGCGTCGATGAGTGCGGAAATTGCGGCCATCCACCGGAGCTACCAGGACGGCATCTCCGCCGGAGCGCCGGAGGAAACCCAGCCCCGCATCGACTTCGCACCGTACCGCAGCTCCATCCTGCGCCATCCCACCAAGGACCTGCACCACGCGGACCCGGAAACCGTCGAGCTCTGGAGCCCCGCATTCGGGCACCGCGATGTCCACCAGCTGGAAAGCGACCTGACCATCCAGCACAACGGCGAACCCATGGGGGAGCGGTTGAGGGTCCGCGGGCGCGTGCTCGACGGCGATGGCCGGCCCGTGCGCGGACAGCTCGTGGAAATCTGGCAGGCCAATTCCGCAGGCCGGTACATC
>JBBRKU010000607.1:0-1931 GCA_038231735.1 Actinomycetales bacterium
ATTACGATGCCCATCCAGTCCCAGGGCATCATCACCCGGGACAACGTCAGCGTGGACATTTCCGCCGTCGCCTATTTCCGGGTCATCGACGCGGTGAAGTCCGTCGTGGCGATCGAAAACGTCTACGCCGCCATTGACCAGATCGCCCAGACCACCCTGCGCAAGGTCGTCGGACAGCACACCCTTGACCAGACGCTGGCGGAAACGGATGTCATCAACTCCGGCATCCGGCAGATCCTGGACGTGACCACCCTCGAATGGGGCGTCGAGGTGACGCTGGTGGAGCTGAAGGACATCCAACTCCCCGACAGCATGAAGCGTGCGATGGCACGGCAGGCCGAGGCCGAGCGGGAGAAGCGGGCCAAAATCATCGCCGCGGAAGGCGAATCCCTGGCGGCGGCTGCCCTGGGCGATGCATCGGACACCATGATGGCCCACCCGCTGGCCCTGCAACTGCGCAACCTGCAGACGCTGCTGGAATTGGGCGTGGACAAGAACACTACTGTAGTCTTCCCGGCACCGCTGATGAGCACCATCAACGAACTCGGCTCGTTCCTGAAGCACGAGGCAGCCGCGGCCTCTGCCTCCAACGCGGGGCCCACCATCCGCGCCGCAACCGCCGCCCCAGCCTCGGGTCCGGGGATGGGTCACACCGCGGGGCAGCCACATGCCCGCGGGGCGGGAAGCACGAGGCCCGTGCCCGCCGTCCGCGAGCCAGCCAAGCCGTAGCCGGCGCACCTACCGACGTCACGGCTGCTGCACATCCCGGCCGCGCCACCGGCTCTATCTCCGAGGGTTGCAGACAAGCCAGCCAAGCGTGACGTATCGTCGAAGCATCCCGGCACGGCTGGATCTTTGAAGGAGAAGCTCGGATGGAGAAGTTGTCCCTAACAGCGCTGGCGCGCGCGCAGTCCGAGCTTGCCCGGACCGCCGCAGCGGGGCGCAGCGCCCGCACCGTATACGGCGGACATGAGCATGTGCTGCGCCAGACGCTGATTGCCCTTGCCTCCGGGCAGAATCTGGACGAGCACGAGAATCCGGGCGAGGCGACCATCTACGTCCTGCAGGGGCGGGTGCGGCTGCGCTCCGGGGAATCCAGTTGGGAAGGCATGACGGGTGACCTCCTGATCGTGCCTTCCGCCCGGCATTCCCTGGAAGCGCTGGAAACATCGGTCGTGCTGCTCACCGTGGCCAAGCTCCGCTGACCTGCCCGTGCTGCCGGCTCGGAGTGCCGGGCATAGTGCGCGCGGTGCCGTGCCCGGTCCACAGTTAAACCATGGAGGATCCGCGGAGCCTGCATCTGGATGTCTATCAGACCCGGGAGGGCCCGTGGAATCCGAAGTACGGCGAGCTCGCCATCCCCGAGGGGTGGGAATTCCTGCCCGCCGGGGATGTGTTCCTCACCCGTGCGGTCGAGGCCGGCGGAGGGCGCAGCAGGCCTCCGAGGTTGGCAGCGGGCGCGTCGGGCGTACCCAGAAGCTTCCGCTTCCGTAACGGGCCATCCTCGCTTCCCGTGCCCGGATACGGCACCGGCACACGGATTAGGAGGATCAACTGTTGCTTAGAAGAGGGTCGGTTCCACCACGCCATCCTGTAGGCGGTGCTGCCTCGGGGGAAGGTGTTCCCCCGGGGTGGTCGCGGAGGACAGGCTCCCTGCCGGGTAGTTCCCCTCATCCGAGGGCGCGTCGTGGATGAACCCTCCGCTGCCGGCGAAGCCATGGCGTTTTTTGAAATAGCTGAGCCGGCCGGACAACCATTGTCTGTAGTCCTTGTCCGCGTAGGAACCGGTCGAGTACAGGCGCCGGTACCGGCCCACCAGCCCCGGGTGCTCCCTGGCCAGCCACTGCATGAACCACTCCCTGGTACCTGGCCGCAGGTAAAGCGCTCCGGCGCTGACTCCGGTGGCGCCGGCGGTGGCGAGCGCGCTGAAG
>JBBRKU010000608.1:0-1927 GCA_038231735.1 Actinomycetales bacterium
CCGCAGGCCCTCCGGATGCTCAAGTTCGCCTTCAACCTGGCCGACGACGGGCTGGCCGGCCAGCAGGTTTTTGCCGGCGAGGCGACCCGGCTGGCCTACATGACGGATGAAGCGGTGGAGGGCAAGGAAGCCTTCCTGGAAAAGCGCGACCCCGACTGGTCCCGATTCCCCTACTACTTCTAGGCCGGGCGCAAAAAACCCATGGACATTGATCCCATCCTGAAGGCACTCGCGGCGGCGCTGGCCGGCGAGGGTCCCACCGTGCAACTGCTTCCCGGTCCGGTCGAATGGCAGCTCCCGGCCATCGGGCTGATCGAGGACGTCCGTCCCACGGTCGGCACCGGCGCCGAGGTGGACGCCGAAGGGGGCATCGCCGTCGTCGTTTCCACTTCCGGATCGACCGGGCGGCCCAAGCAGACCATGCTCAGCGTGGAGGCGCTCGCCGCGTCCTCGATGGCGACCGCCGTCGCCCTGGGCGGGGAGGGGCAGTGGCTGCTGGCCCTGCCGCCGCATTATGTGGCCGGCATCCAGGTGCTGGTGCGCTCGCTCTTCGCCGGAACGCGTCCCGAGGTTATGGACCGGTCCGGGGGATTCACCCCGGAGGCCTTTACCGCGGCGGCCGCGGAGATGACGGATCGGGTGCGCTACACCTCTCTGGTCCCCACCCAGCTGCAGCGCCTGCTGGAACATCCGTCGCCCGAATCGCTGGCCGTGCTCCGCCGCTTCAACGCCATCCTGCTCGGCGGCTCCCCCGCCAGCCCGGCCCTGCTCGCCGCCGCCCGGGAGGCCGGCATCAGGATTGTCACCACCTACGGCATGAGCGAGACCTGCGGCGGTTGTGTGTACGACGGCGTCCCGCTGGAAGGCGTTCGGGTGGCGGTCCGCGGGGGGCGGATCTGGCTCGGCGGCGACGTGGTTGCCTCGGGGTACCGGGACGCGCCCTCCCTGACGGAACATAGCTTTAAGGTCGAGGAAACCGGGCCGCGCCAGGTCCGCTGGTACAAAACGGATGACCGGGGCGAGCTGTCGGCGGACGGAAAGCTGAGCGTATTCGGCCGTGTGGATGACGTGATCATCACCGGCGGGCTGAAGGTCTCGGCGAATCTGGTGGCGGACCGGCTCAAACTGGTGACCGGCGTCCGCGACGCGTTCGTGCTGGGGCTGCCGGACAAGGAATGGGGGCAGCGGGTGTCCGCCGCCGTCGTCGGCAGCTGCACGATGGAGGAGCTGATCGCGGACGCGGCAGCCGTGCTGGCGGCCTATGCCGTTCCCAAGACGGTGCTGTTCGTGCCGGAAATTCCGATGCTGGCGACCGGCAAACCGGACCGCTTGGCGCTGGCGAAAATGCTCGCTCGCGGGACCCACTGAACTGGCAAACTGAGCAAGCAATCGGCACGTGCCATCTGAACTGGCCATCTGAACCCGCAATCTGAACCAGCCAACTGAGCAAACTGAACAAGGAGTTGAACCGTGGCCACTGCCGGTCAATGGATTGAAGGCGCACGGCTGCGCACCCTGCCGATGGCCATCGCACCGGTCATCATCGGCAGCGCCGCCGCCTACGATCTGGATGCCTTCAAGACCCTCAACGCCGTGCTGGCCGCCGTCGTCGCCCTGCTGCTCCAGATGGGCGTGAACTATGCCAACGACTATTCGGACGGCATCCGCGGCACGGACGACGCACGGGTGGGACCCCTCCGGCTGGTCGGTTCCGGAGCGGCCACCCCGCGGCAGGTGAAGCTTGCTGCCTTTGCCGCCTTCGGGCTCGCCATGCTGGCCGGGCTCGGCCTGGTGATCCTGTCGCAGTCGTGGTGGCTGCTGCTGGTCGGTGCGGGCTGCGTCCTGGCCGCCTGGGGGTACACCGGCGGCAAAAACCCGTACGGATATCTGGGCATGGGAGACGTGTTCGTGTTTGTCTTCTTCGGCC
>JBBRKU010000609.1:0-1926 GCA_038231735.1 Actinomycetales bacterium
AGAAGTGGTCGCGGGCCTGGCTGACGGACAACTGCGTCTCTTCGGCACTCATATAACAATTGTCCGCCAACTACGCCAGGATCGCCAGAGCTAGATCCGAACGAACCGGTGCCCCCGCCGGGGTAAGCAGTAGGATCGTGGGCCCGGCGCTCCTCCTTTTCAGACACCCCGGAGGTGGCCGCCCCTGCCTTTGGCCCCGAGCGTAGCCAATTGCGCCCGGTAGCCGGGCAGATCCACCGCCCGGTTGATCCGGGCCGGATCCCGCAGCACCTCCAGCCTGGCCAACTCAAGGTGCCCGGCCAGGACCTGCTGGAGCTCGGCGAGGATCTGGGGGCGGCGCATTCCCGCGTCCTCCAGCCGCAGCGCCGCGGCCGCCACCTCGGCGGGCGATTGGTGCCACAGCTGGTTGACCACCAGTTCCCGCACCGCCGCGCGGAAGGTGAGGTCGCCGTCGTCGTCCGTTGCGGGCAGCGCATCCGCGGCGATGCCGTGGAATTCGGGCATCTCGCCCAGCACCAGCAGCCGCAACTGGGCCGGCTTGTTGGCGTTGAGCTGCGGGTAGTCCGCCGGACCGATCCTGGTGCCGAAGTAGGGCATGGCCAGCTGACGGACCCGCAGCGCCGTCTGCATTTCCTCAAGGCTGCCCGGGTTCAGGCCCTGCAGGAACAGCTGGCCAACCGGCACGTGCTCCCCGCCGTCCGCCGCCGCACCCGGCAGCCCGCCCGGCACCGTCTCCCCCAGCCCGCCGCCGGGCTCCTGGCCCTCCACACCGGCGCCCTCCGTCGCGCGCAGACGGTTCAGGGAGCCGATGGCCGCCAACCCCACTTCCCCGACGGCTTCCTCGGAGAGCCCATCCTGCACGCCGCACCACGGAAGCCAACGCTGAACGAAGCCCGGGAGGGCGGCTTCCTCCGCGGCATCCAGCATCACCTTGCGCGGCAAATACCATTCCAGGAATGTGCGGATCTTGATGGGACTGATGCGGGTGTATCGGTCCCCGTCGTAGCCATGGCTGAACTCCAAGTACCGGTCCGCCAGGCTCCGGTTCACGCCCGCGGGCCTGGCCTTCGTTTCCTCCTGGAACTGCCGGCCCAGCTTGGCCTTCACCACCTCCAGCTGATCCCGCGCGCCCTGCTCCTCGATTTCCAGCCGCTTGAACTCCAGCTCGGTCATCTGCGGCCGCTCCAGCTCCTCGCTCCGGCGGCCCAGGCAGGCGTACGCGAATCCGCGGAGTTCGGCAAAGCCCTCGTCCACCTCCGGGTCCGAGGTCATGTCCGTTGCCGCCAGCGCCTGCCGCGCCCGTTCCAGAGCCACCTCAAGCTCCAGGTCCACCGGAGCCAGTATCAGGGGATCCGCAGTGGCGACCGCGGCGATGTCCTTCAGGTGGCGCACCAGTCCGGGCAGCGGAATCAGGTCAATCGCATAGCCCCCCATGTGGTTGCTGTCGATGCCCACGGAGAGCGCAAATTTGCGCCGCCCCGCACGGAACTCGAACATCAGCAGGGGGAAGTCGCCAAAGACGTCCACCATTTCCACCGCCCGGGTCACCTTCAGGGCCCGCAGGGGTCCCGCCCATGCCGGCTCCTCGTATCCCCGCAACCGCAGAATCTCCGCGGTATTCTCAGCGGTCCTGGCAACGTTGATCACCAGCGGCGTGTTGCGGGGGTCGTTTTCCCGCGGCCAGGTGGTCGCGGCCAGAGCGGTGAGCAGGCCCACCGAACCGGGAAGCTTCAGTCGCTCGGCGTGCTCCACAACGGCGACGTACAGGTCCGTGTCCAGCACCAGACTGGGCCCCTCTGCATGTTCCATCATGGCCACAGCGCTGCTGGCCAGCTCCAATGGCTTCTTCGGCAGGACGTTCTGGTCCAGCTCCGCAAACAGGGGCGCCACCCACCGATACAGTTCAAGCGCCGGATCCGCGGGCCG
>JBBRKU010000610.1:0-1926 GCA_038231735.1 Actinomycetales bacterium
GCGCGCTGATGGACCAGTGGAAGGCCTCCCCCAGGGCCAGCCGCAAGGATGACGCTGCGCTGTGGGCGCGCTTCCGCGCCGCGCAGGACAAGTTCTTCGCCGCCCGGCAAAGCGTCAACGCTGCGTTGGACGAGGAGTTTACGGCCAACCTGACGGTCAAGGAAGCCCTCATCACCGAGGCGCATGCGCTGCTGCCGATCAAGGATCTGGCCACTGCGAAGAAGTCGCTGCAGTCCATCCGCGACCGGTGGGAGCAGGCCGGGAAGGTCCCGCGTGCGGAGATGCACCGCGTCGAAGCCGGGTTGCGCGTGGTCGAAGACGCCGTCCGCAAGGCCGAGGATGAAAACTGGCGCCGGACCGATCCGGAGACCAAGGCCCGCACCAACAGCGCGCTGAGCCAGCTGGAATCAACCATTGCCTCGCTCAGGGATGATCTGGCTACCGCGGAAAAGGCCGGCGACCAGCCGAAGATCAAATCCGCGCAGGAGGCCCTGGACGCCCGGGAACTCTGGCTGGAGCAGATCCAAAAGGCCGCGAACGACCTCGACTGACCGCGAATAACCGCTGGGACCCTCCGGGCGCAGCTGCCGTCGCCGGATGGCCCCGGCCGGGAGTTTTCCACACTCCCGGCCGGGGCCTTCCGCGTTTCCGGCCTGGGCGGCAAGCTGAATGAATGATTCCACCGGCGCGCAGTACCGCGGGCCGGGGCCAAGACGCCCCGGATGAAACGGTGCTGAGCCCGGGCCGCAGCTTCAGCCGTGCGGAGCTGCGTGCGATGAGCCTGGACGGCGTCCTGGCCCCCATTCTTGCCGACGCCTACACGCCGTCCTCATTGCCGCACACGCCGGCCCTGCGTGCCCGGGCCGTTGCCCTGGCGCTTCCGGCCAATCTGGTGGACCGAGCCGTGATAGGCCGGCTCAGCGCCGCGTGGATCTATGGTTGCTCGGCCGCGCCCGCACGGATTTCCCTGCTCATCGATGTGGGGCACCGCGTGGCCGCGCTGCGGCCCTGGAGCGGTTGCATCCTGCACGAGGTGAGCCTGGGCAGGTTCGACGCCGTCCGTCTGGCCGGAACGCCCGTCACCACCCCGCTGCGCACCGCCGTCGACCTTGCCTTGCATCTGGACGCGGAAAACTGCCTGCCGGCCCTGCGGGCCATCTCCAGGGACGCCACGCTGGGCTGCCCGCTGGGGCTGATCAGGCAGGCTCTGGAGGCCAGCCACCGGATTCCACACAAGGGCGCGGCCCTGGAGCGGATCCGTGCCCTGCTGGAGGAGCCAGGTTAGTTGCGGCGCTGGGCGCCGGTGGTCCGATACACGTCGAAGACGCCGTCGATGCGCCGCACCGCGCTGAGCACGTGGTGAAGGTATTTCGGGTCCCCCATTTCGAAAGCGAACCGGGACAGGGCCACCCGGTCGCTGGAGGTATGGACGCTCGCGGCGAGAATGTTGACATGGTTGTCGGAGAGCACCCGCGTGACATCGGAGAGGAGGCTCTTGCGGTCAAGGGCTTCAACCTGGATCTCCACCAGGAAAACGCTGGACTGGGTCGGCGCCCATTCCACGTCCACCAGCCGCTCCGGCTCGTCCCGGAGGTTCTCCATATTCCGGCAGTCCGTGCGGTGCACCGAAACGCCGGATCCGCGGGTCACAAAGCCCACGATCGAATCCGGTGGAACGGGGGTACAACAGCGTGCCAGCTTGACCAGCACATCGCCGACGCCGCGGACCATGACCCCCGAGTCCGAGAAGCGCGGACGGCTCGGAGCACTGGGCGAGATGGTTTCCGCCGCCTCGTCCTCGGCTGCGTCATGGCCGCCGAGCGAATCAACAAGCTTTTCGACGACGGACTGGGCGGAACTGTGACCGTCCCCCACGGCAGCGTAGAGGGCGGAGATGTCCGTGTACCGAAGTTCCTGGGCGACCGA
>JBBRKU010000611.1:0-1925 GCA_038231735.1 Actinomycetales bacterium
ATTGACCAGTATGTCCAGCAGTTTCGTGTGGACTTCCTCCGGCGGGTACTTGTAGGCGACGGACCAGCGCGGCACCCGCGAGGTGTAACCCAGCGCCCGCTGGGTGGCGAAGCTGTCCACCTTGACCACGATGCCGTCGATTTCGTGGATGAGGTCGTGCCGGTGCTCGCCGTAGTGGGCAATGAACTCCAGGGTCTCCTCGTAGCGCTCCAGTACCTTGAAGTACGGGCTGGTGGGCAGGCCCCATGCTTCCAGCAATGCATAAGTGCCGGACTGGCTGTCCGCCGCGAGCCCCTCGCGGGCGCCGATCCCGTGCACGTACATACTCAGCGGCCGCTGGGCTGTGACCGCCGGGTCCTTCTGGCGCAAGGAACCCGCTGCGGCATTACGCGGGTTCGCGAACGGTGCTTTCCCGGCCTCCACCATGGCCTCATTCAGCCGCAGGAAATCCTTGGAGGCAATGAAGACCTCACCGCGGATTTCCACCTCGGCCGGCAGGTTCTGCCCGCGCAGCTGGCGCGGAATCTCCTTGAGCGTGAGCACATTGTGGGTGATGTCCTCCCCGGTGCTCCCGTCCCCGCGCGTGGCCGCCCGGATCAGCTTCCCGTCCCGGTAGAGCAGGCTGACGGCCAGGCCATCAATCTTCAGCTCGGTCAGCCACCTGAGCTCCGGCTGGCCACCCATCTTGTCCACGCTGGCCTCCGCCCGGCGGATCCACACCTGCAGTTCCTCCAGCGAAAAGACGTCCTCCAGGCTGTACATCCGCACCAGATGCTGGACCGCGGTGAAGGCGGCGGAAACCTCACCCCCGACCTCCTGGGTGGGGGAATCATTGGTCACCAGCTCCGGATGCAGCGCCTCCAGTTCCTCCAGCCGGCGGTACAACAGGTCGAACTCGGCGTCGGAAACCAGCGGGGCGTCGTCGTTATAGTAGGCGAAGCGGTACTTGCGGACGTTGTCGGCGAGGGTTTCATACTCATCGCGCAGCTCCTCCGGCGGAATCTCGCGGCCCGCGGAACCGGCAATGGCGTCGTCAATTTCCTTGGCTGTGCTCACAGTCCTATCTTGCCCTATGGCAGGCGGTGCGGAGCCGAGGCTATCCGCCGTCGGCGCTGCTGATCTGCGGTGCCGCCGCCAGGGTCTCAGCCGACCCGGTACCGCGGTCCGCGTCGACGACGACGGCCGTCACGTTGTCGCTCCCACCGGCCTGCAGCGCGGCGGAGACCAGGGCCTCCGCCGCCTCCTGCGGGTCACTGACGGCGCCAAGGATCTGCTCGATGTTCGCGTCCGGCACATCGCCGCTGAGCCCGTCGGAACAGATTAGGACCCGGTCCCCCACGTTTACGGGCGCCAGCCAAAAGTCGGCCTGGCTGCTTTCCCCGGCACCCAGCGCCCGGGTCAGCACGTGCCGGCGCGGGTGCGCCGCCGCCGCCGCAGCGGTGAGCTGTCCGGCGTCGACCAGCTCCTGGACCTCGGAGTGGTCCACGCTCAGCTGCGAAAATGCCCCACCGCTGAGGAGGTAAGTGCGTGAATCGCCGATATTGAAGACCAGCCAGTAGCTGAGCCCCTGCTCGGTCACCAGCGCCACTCCGGAAACCGTGGTGCCGGCCCGTGAACCGGTGGCCTCGCGAATGCGGCGGTCCGACCGCTCCAGGGCTTCCTGCAGGTCCGAAGCCGCGCCGGTGCGGGTCATGGGTGCATGCGCCCTGGACTCGGCGAGCGTCCGGACGCAGATGCCGCTGGCAATTTCGCCGGCTTCGTGCCCGCCCATCCCGTCCGCGACCGCGAACAGCGGATCCGCCACTATGAAGGAATCCTCGTTGCGTTCCCGCCGCAGTCCCCGGTCCGTCCTGCATCCCGAGGACAGCACAATGCCGTCGGCAGGTCCCGCAGTGGCGTCCGGCTCGCGGTTGCTCAGCTCGGGG
>JBBRKU010000612.1:0-1925 GCA_038231735.1 Actinomycetales bacterium
ATCACCGATGCCGGGCTGGGCGCGGATGCGCAGCGGGTCCTGCGCGAGCGGGTCGGCCGGCTGCGGCTGGTCGGGGTGGGACAGCGTGAAACCGCCTGAGCGGCAGCTGTTTCACACAGCACAACTTTCACGCCGCCCCCCAGAATGAGGACTCCGATGGACCCCGTTTACCTGCGCAGCGCGGGCGTGAGCCTGCTGATTGGTTTCCCCGCGGGCGAGCCGTCCGTCCTGCACTGGGGCGCGGACCTGGGCGCCACGCTGCCGGATCTGGCCATCCTGGGCGAGCCGGTTCCGCATTCGGCGCTGGACATTCCGGTGGTGCTGGGACTACTGCCGCAGGCGTCCTCCGGCTGGCGCGGACGCCCCGGGCTGCGTGGCCACTTCGCGGCGGACGGCAGCGGTTTTTCGCCGCGCCTGCGGGTGGCCGGGGTGGAGTCCCCTGGCACGTCCGCGGTGATCACGCAGACGGACCAGCACCTGCGCCTCACTGTGGTCAGCGAGCTGACCCTGCACGCCGGCGGGCTGCTGGAACTGCGGCATACCCTCACCAACGACGGCGCCACGGACTATGCACTCGACGAGCTGGCCGCCGTGCTTCCGGTGGGCCCGGATGGGACGGAGATCCTGGACCTCACCGGCCGCTGGTGCCGCGAGCGCCATCCGCAGCGCCACCCGGTCCGGCAGGGAAGCTGGGTGCGCAGCGGCCGGCACGGGCGCACCGGGCACGACTCGACGCTGCTGCTGGCCGTCGGATCCGCGGGCTTCGGCAACCGGCACGGCAAGATCTGGGCGACGCACCTGGGCTGGAGCGGAGACCACGAGTCCTACGTTGACGCCTTGGCGGACGGCCGCACGGTTATGGGGGCCGCCGAGCTGCTGGGCTCCGGCGAGGTGCTGCTGGCACCGGGCCAGAGCTACTCCGGCCCGCCGCTGTTCGCCGCCTACTCGGACCGGGGCCTGGACGGCATCTCCGAGGCCTTCTACGCCTGGTTCCGGGCCCGACCGCACCACCCCTCCACACCCCGCCCGGTAGTCCTGAACACCTGGGAGGCGGTGTACTTCAACCACGATCTGGGCAACCTCACCGAGCTGGCCGCCTCCGCAGCGGAGCTGGGCGTGGAGCGCTTCGTGCTCGACGACGGCTGGTTCCGGCACCGCCGCGACGATCGGGCCGGACTGGGCGACTGGTATGTCGACTCCGGCATCTGGCCGCAGGGCCTGCACCCGCTGATCGACGCGGTGACCAGCCGCGGCATGGCGTTCGGGCTCTGGGTGGAGCCGGAAATGATCAACCTGGACTCGGACACCGCGCGCGACCATCCGGACTGGATTGCCGGCCCGGTGGCCGGCCGCGACGGCGGGCGGCTGCCGGCTCAGTGGCGCCACCAGCAGGTCCTGGACCTGGTCAACCCGCACGCCTGGCAGTACATCTATGACCGGATCGATGCCCTGCTCACGGAGTACCCGATTTCCTACCTGAAATGGGACCAGAACCGGGACCTGCTGGAGATGGGCCATGCCGGCAGGCCATCCGTGCACCGGCAGACGCTGGCAGCCTACCGGCTCTTCGATGCCCTGAAGGCGGCGCACCCCGGCGTTGAGATTGAAAGCTGTTCCTCCGGCGGCGCCCGCGTGGATCTGGGCATCCTGGAGCGGACGGACCGGATCTGGGCCTCCGACTGTAATGATGCGCTGGAGCGCCAGAGCATCCAGCGCTGGACCGGGCTGGTGGTTCCACCCGAGCTGGTCGGTTCCCACATCGGCCCGACGACGTCGCACACCACCGCCCGCACGCACGCACTGTCCTTCCGCGCCATCGCCGCGCTCTTCGGCCATTTCGGGATGGAATGGGATATCCGCTCAGTCACCGGGTCGCAGCGCGAGGAACTGCGCGGCTTCATCGCCCTGTACAAGAAGCACCGCGC
>JBBRKU010000613.1:0-1915 GCA_038231735.1 Actinomycetales bacterium
ACGACGTGCCGGACGGGGAGATCTGGGTGGGTGTGCCAGCGCACGCAGCCTCACACTCGATTAACAACGGAAAGGTAACCCAGGGGGCCACCGGATCGGACGGGGGGAGCAGATGAAGATCCGTGCTGCCCGGAGCCTGAGCGCCGGGGCCACCGTGACAGTTGTCATTCCCTGCTACAACTATGGGCGCTACCTGCCGGCATTGGTGGCAGACGTCCTGTCCCAGCAGCGCGTGGACCCCAGGGTCATCATTGTTGACGACGCGTCAACGGATGATTCGGCCCAAGTGGCGGCGGATCTGGCTGCCGCTGACCAGAGGATCCGCTTGATCGTCCATCAATCCAATATGGGGCACATCGCGACGTACAATGACGGGTTGTCCCAAATCACCACCGAATTCGCCATGCTACTCTCCGCGGATGACCTGATTGCCCCGGGTGCCTTGGCCCGCGCGATGGACCTGATGATGGTAAACCCGAAGGTTGGCATGGTCTACGGCTATCCCAAGGACTTTTCGGACCCCGAAGAGTTAGGTGGCGGAAAAATCCCACCCTTCACGACGTGGACCATATGGGGTGGCCATGAGTGGATCCGGCTGGCCTGCCGGCGTGGCCGCAACTTTATCCTCTCACCCGAGGTGGTGATGCGGACGGCTGCCATCAGGGAGATCGGTGGCTACAATCCGCGACTACCACATTCCGGGGACCTGGAATACTGGCTGCGCACTGCCGCGACTTGGGATGTGGGCAGGATCAACGGCCCCACCCAGGCTTTCTACCGTGTGCACGGACGGAATATGCACCTGACGAAATTTGCCACCATGGTGGTCGATCTGAGGCATCGGCTGGAAGCATTCCAGGTCCTGGACTCGCCTGCCGTTGCGGCGCATCTGGTTGACGGTTCGGCCCTGCTGGCAAGGGCGCGGAGGGCGATGGCCGAGGAATCCCTGAAACTGGCGGAGCGAGAACTGGCACAGCGCGGTGCTGCACAGACGGCAGCGAGTCTGGTGGAATTTGCGGCAACCTTGGTGGGGGACGCCCGGTTTGGACGCCGGTCGGCATGGCTGCAGCGCAAGCTTCAGACGGCTGCCGACGGGGCCTCGCCCTCTGGGCGGCAGGCGATGCTTGAACTGTGGCGAACCCAGCTGGACCGTGTCCGGTGGCGGCTCTGGGCCCTGACAGGAGTGTCCTGATGGCTGGCGGACAGCAAAAGCAGGCACTTGGTAGCCGGGTGGCAAAGGGAACCCTGTGGGGCGCTATCAACATGGCGCTGGGCCGGGTTCTGCAATTCGCAACAACAATCATTGTGGCCAGAATGCTGGCGCCGGAGCATTTCGGCGCGTTGGCAGTAGCTCTGGTCGTCCAGGTGATCGCAACCAATATGGCCGAGCTGGGCGCCACGGCGTCCCTGGCCCGAGGGAACGGGGACCCTGACAAAATCGCGCCCACCGTCTTCACTATTGCCCTGGCTACCAGCGCGTTGCTGACCGCCGCGGCCATCGTTCTGGCGCCGGCTCTGGCTGAGGCATTTGGCGATCCGCAGGCGACACCCGTCATCCAGGTACTGTCCCTGACCATCATGTTGCAGGGCCTCAGCGCCGTTCCATCAACCATGGTGTGGCGGGAGTATCTGCAAAAACCGAGAATCGTCGTCGACACTGCCAACCTGATTGTTGTCCTGGTCTTGGTCGTCCCGATGGCAGGGGCCGGATGGGGAGCCATGGCACTGGCATGGTCACGGGTCGGGGGCCAGCTGGTCGCGGCGATTGGTTATTGGATCATCACGCCCAAGCGTTATCTGCCCGGTTTTGACCGTGCCGTGGCTGCCGAAGTGCTTCGACTGGGACTGCCGCTGGCCATGGCTAACCTGGTGGTCTTCGTCACGCTTAACCTGGACTATCTTCTGATCGGCCGGA
>JBBRKU010000614.1:0-1915 GCA_038231735.1 Actinomycetales bacterium
CGCGGACAGCCGCGAACAGCACGAGCTGCTGGAGTCCATCCTCGAAGCCGTCGATGTCGGTGTGGTGGCCGTGGATTCCGCCGGTCGGCCTGTCCTGATTAACAACCGGGGACTGACCCAGGAAGACCGGACCGCCCCGGAGGCCAAACGCCGCGGGGCATCGCAGCAGGAAACTACCTGTTCTGGGTGGAGGAAGAGGCGCAGCGCCGGGCCTACTACGCCACGGCCCGGCCCATCCGCACCGCGGACTCAGGTAACGCCGGCTTCGTGGTGGCCTTCGCCGATGTCACCGCGCTGATGGAAGCCTCGACGGCGCAGACCGGCTTCGTGGCCGCCGTCTCGCACGAGCTGCGCACGCCGATGACCTCCATCCTGGGTTATGCAGAGCTGCTCCGGGAGCGGCTGGAGGAGGCCGGCCTCGGCGAGACACCGGAACTGGACGTGATCGAACGGAACGCGGAAAAACTCCGCTCCCGGGTTCAGGACCTGTTGGCAGCCGCGGAATCAACCATGAGCATCGCCCCGGTCCGGATGGACCTGGCCGCCGCCGTCCACAGCGCCGTGGACTCCATAGCCCCCGCCGCCGGGCAGCGCTCCATCACCATTCACGACAACGCTCGCCGGCCCGTCGTGGCCCTGTTGGATCCGGAGCGCATCGGCCAGGTGCTGGACAACCTCCTCTCCAACGCCGTCAAATACAGCAGCCCTGGAAGCACCATCACGGTGCGCTCCCGCACGGACCACGACGCGTCCCAAGCGGTGCTGGAAATCGAGGATCAGGGCGTGGGCATCTCGGCCGCGGACCAGGAACGTGTCTTCACGCAGTTCTTCCGCGCACCCGGCGCGCGCGGCTCCTCAGTCCCGGGATCCGGACTGGGTCTGAGCATCGTGAAATCCATCGTGGACCGGCATGGCGGTTCCATCCGGCTGGACAGCAGCCCCGGAAAAGGTACGACGGCGGTCCTGCGGCTGCCGCTGGGAGCCGTCCCTGCCGCAGCTGAGGCCTAGTCCGCGGAATCCTCGGATTCACCGGCAGCGGGTGTAATTCCTGAGTGGGGCGTCCAGTGCGTGCGCCAGATAGCCGGAGTGGCGTTCAACACATGCCCCCATTCCCTCGGCCGCAGCGAAATCACCTGTGGCCAAGGCTCCCTCCAGGCAAAGGCAAAGTTGCTCCATTCGGAGCGCCCCGACCATGGAGGAGGTGACTTTCAAGCTCAGCACCCCATCCATCGCCGCGCCCGCGTCACGGCTCTGGAGAGCCGTCAGAATCCGGCTGACGCGCACCGGCAGCAGCGAGAGGAACGAAGTCGCGAACTGAAGAACGGCTTCATCATGCTGAGCCTCACCGAAAAGACTGGAGAGGCACGACATCTCAAAATCGGGCTGAATACCGTCATGCATTTTTAAGCTCCGATGACCCGCGCCGCGGCCGGGCAGTTTGCGTGCCGGGGCTTTTCTTCCATAACGAGGTCAGCGCTCCGGCCAGCAGCAGGGCCGGTGCGCCGTACATCAGGACCTTGAGCACAATAGGATTCCGCAGAAGGCGTATTGCCGTTCCCAGATAGGGCACGGTGAGCGTGTGCCGGTAAACAGTGCTGCCGGCAAGGGTGGCGGTCCACGGATCAGCGCTGTTGTTGGCGTCTCCCTTTGTGCGCACAGTCGTAGTGCCGTGACCATCCCTGCTAACGTCGATCACCCGGTGGGTCTCCACCTGTTGCTGTCCAATAGGCACGTGGTAGGTGATGATATCACCGACCCCGACCTGGCCGACCGGAACCGGTACGGTGACCACCACATCTACGTGGTTGATCAGCGGAGCCATGGAACCGGTCAGCATAGTGCTGGTCTGTTAGCCCAACACCCGCGGCCCCACCGCCAGGAAGAGGAACGCCGCCACGGCAACACACACCACCAA
>JBBRKU010000615.1:0-1914 GCA_038231735.1 Actinomycetales bacterium
ACTTTCCACGTTACTCACCCAACAAGATTGCCACATCCGCGCCCTCCGCACTAACACAGGGCCGACACTCCGCACAAAACCAGTGCCCGGTTTTGGAAAAAGATTGTGCTATGGGAATTATCGTGTAAATTCACAGTAGTCACACAGGCAACTTATTTAACAATGGCACCATCCGCCCCTGAAGAAGAGGACGATCCATGACATCCGCACGCCAGTTACAACCGGGCAGCAAAAACGTGAAGCAACTGGTGGCTGTGACCACGGTTGCTCTTCCGGTCGTTATGCTGTCGTCACTTGCCCTGGCGCAGCCCGCCTCGGCCGCCCAGCCGCAGCAGGTCCCGGCACAAAACACCGCGAGCCTGCTGGCCAACACGGCGCGGGCTGTGGCGGCACGGACGGCGACGATGCAGGCATCGATGGTTGCCACCGCAGTGCCAGCATCCTTCGCCCCTGTCAAGGCACCCGCGCCGGCAGAGTGCACGGTGGTCTCCGGAGACACTATCAGCGCCATTGCCGCCCGCTACGGGCTCGATGTCTGGGCGGTGCTCAAGCTGAACAACCTGGGCCCGGCGACGCTGATCCACCCGGGCCAGAAGATCAAACTGACCGGCTCCGGGGGTTCCGCGCCCGCACCATCCACGCCGTCCGCCGCACCTGCGGCGCCCTCTTCCGGCGGATCCGGCGCGACCTACACGGTCAAGTCCGGTGACACGATCAGCGCCATCGCCGCCCGGCATGGCCTGGGCGTCAACGCCGTCCTGCAGCTCAACGGACTCAGCGCGACCACCATCATCTACCCGGGCCAGACCATCAAGCTCGGCGGTCAGAGCGCTCCGAGCGCGGCCCCGGCGGCCCCGGCCGCACCGGCGCAAGCGCAGGCGGGGGCGGTAGCACCGTCGTCGTCCGCTCCTGCAACCCCGACGGCGGCCTCCGGCAGCTACACCATCAAGTCCGGCGACACGCTGACCTCCATCGCCGCCAAGAACAACGTCAGCCTGGCTGACCTCATGCAGGCCAACAATCTGAAGGCCACCAGCACCATCTACGCCGGCAAGAAGCTGACGCTGCCCGGAACAGCGGCGCCGGCCAGCAGCTCGGCCCCGACCGCGCTGGTGCCGAGCACTTTCCTGCACTACACCTACCCTGAAGCCGTGGTGGCGCAGGCCAACGTCAACAAGGCTGCACTGATGGCCGCACCGGTGCCGTCGCCGGCCCAGATGAAGCAGATCATTTCCAGCACCGCCAGCGAGATGGCCGTCGACCCGTCCCTGGCGCTGGCCTTCGCCTGGCAGGAATCCGGTTTCAACGCCCAGGCCGTCTCCCCGGCCAACGCCATCGGCGCCATGCAGGTCATCCCGCAGTCCGGTGAATGGGCCTCCGATCTGGTGGGCCGGAACCTGAACCTGCTGGATCCCTATGACAACGTCACCGCCGGTGTGGCGATCATCCGCGCGCTGGTGTCCACCAGTGATACCACCGAGAACGCGATCGCTGGCTACTACCAGGGCCAGACCTCCGTGTCGATGTACGGAATGTATCCGGACACCAAGGACTATGTCGCCGCGGTCCAGGCCAACCAGGCGCTTTTCCGGTAGAGCCGGGCAGCCGCCAGGGAGCGGTTAGATAACGAAAGGGGGCCGGATTGAGTGTTTGATCCGGTCCTCTTTCGTTTGATCGCCTAGGATCGAAGGGTGCAGGAACGCCCCTCTGATCCCCTCGTGGGGACCCTCGTTGACAACCGCTACCAGGTTCATTCCCGGGTGGCGCGCGGCGGCATGTCCACGGTCTACCTGGCCACCGACCTGCGGCTGGACCGTCCGGTGGCCCTAAAGGTCCTGCATCCGCACCTGGCCACCGACAGCAGCTTCCTGCACCGGCTGGGCAGCGAGGCCAAGGCGGCCGCGCGCCTGTCCC
>JBBRKU010000616.1:0-1910 GCA_038231735.1 Actinomycetales bacterium
GACGTCTTCGAGAGCAAGCTGATCAAGCGCGGTATCTCGCTGAAGTCCCTCGATGCGGGCGAGCCCTTTGCCTCCGGCAAGGAATACCGGATGGAAGCCTCCATCAAGGAGGGCATCGAGCAGGACATCGCCAAGAAGATCAACAAGCTGATCCGCGATGAGGCCCCCAAGGGTGTCAAGTCGCAGATCCAGGGCGATGAGCTGCGGGTGACCTCCAAGAGCCGCGACGATCTGCAGGCCACCATGGCGCTGCTGAAGAATTTCGAGGACGCGGACCTGCAGTTCGTGAACTTCCGCTGAACCATGCCGGCAGGCTCTTGATGCTGTCGGTGGGCGGGAATAGAGTCTGTGGTGTCTCCATCTCCCACCCATGACAGGAGCACCACATGCCCAAGCCTGACATCGCCCCCGGGGCCCCCTGCTGGATCGATCTGATTACCTCGGATCCGGACAAGGCCAAGGATTTCTACGCCCAGCTCTTCGGATGGACGTATGAAACCGGGGATCAGGAAAAGTACGGCGGCTACATCGTCGCGTCCAAGGACGGCAAAATGGTGGCCGGAATCATGAAGAACGACGGCCAGTCCGGCTATCCGGACGTCTGGACCACGTACCTGCGCGTCGAAGATATTAACGCCGTGACGGAGTCGACGACGGCGAATGGCGGCCAGGTCTTCATGGCACCTATGGAGGTTCCCGAGCAGGGCCACATGGCCATGATCGGCGATGCCGGAGGCGCGGCGATCGGTGTCTGGCAGTTCGGCGGTCACACCGGCTTCCAGGTCCACGGCGAGCCCGGAGCCGCAGTCTGGCACGAGCTGCATACCCGGGATTATCCTGCCACCGTGAAGTTTTACCAGGACGTCTTCGGCTGGAAGACGGATGTCATGAGTGACACGCCGGAATTCCGCTACACCACCCTCGGCGCCGGGGATGACGCGACGGCGGGCATCATGGACTCGACCGCGTTCCTTCCGGAGGGCGTCCCGGCCAACTGGCAGGTGTATTTCGGCGTCGAGAACGCGGACGCCACGATCGAAACGGCACTCTCGCTGGGTGCCCAGCTGGTCCAGCCCGCCGAAGACACGCCGTTCGGCCGGATGGCGACGCTGGCGGATCCGACCGGAACGATGTTCAAGATCGCCCAGGCCAACGCGGAAACCAGCTGAATTCCCCGCTCCCGGGAATCCTGCCCTGGTGGCCGCTGCGCGCAGGGGCGCTGCGCCGGCCGCCTGCGCGGGGCTGAATCCCTATCCGGCCGGCTCCACCAGGCCGCTGTCGTAGGCCAGCACCACGGCCTGGACACGGTCGCGCAGCTGGAGTTTGGCCAGAATCTTACTCACATGGGTCTTCACCGTCTGCTCGGCGATAAACAGTTGGGTGGCGATTTCCTGGTTGGACAGTCCTCGGGCCACCTGCACCAGCACCTCGCGCTCACGTTCCGTCAGTCCCTCCAGCCGGGCCGGGCAGGCCGCCGACCGGGGCCGGCTTTTGGCGAACTGTTCTATCAGCCGCTTGGTGACCGAGGGTGCCAGCAGCGCCTCCCCCGCGGCGACAATGCGGACCGCGGAGACCAGCTCGTTGGCCAGGGCGTCCTTGAGCAGGAAACCGCTGGCCCCGATCCGGAGCGCATCGTAGACGTAGTCGTCCACGTCAAAGGTCGTCAGCATCAGCACGTGCGGCCCCAGCTGTCCCTGGGCTGACACGGCCTGGGCGGAGAGAATCTGCTCCGCCGCCTCGAGTCCGTTCATGACGGGCATCCGAACATCCATCAGGACCACGTCCGGATGCAGCTGCGCCGTCATCGCCACCGCTTCGGCGCCATCCTGGGCCTGGCCGACGACGTCGATGTCCTGCTGCGCATCCAGCAGCGCCGCGAATCCTGCGCGGACCATGGCCTGGTCGTCGGC
>JBBRKU010000617.1:0-1908 GCA_038231735.1 Actinomycetales bacterium
AAGAAATTCCGTAGCTGCTTCAATTCGGGTTCGAGCCTTTCGCGTTGATGGGTCTTAGCCCTCCTCGATGTTGACCAGCATGGTCCGCAGATATCCGGCGAGTACCTCCCGGTCGGAGGCCGGCAGAAGCGTCAGGAAGCCATCCTCGAAGGCGATGATCGCTTGCAGGATGGGCGGTAATAGCTCCCGCCCCTTCTCCGTCATCCGGATCAGGGCGCCACGGCCGTCCTCCGGATTCGCGTCCCGGCGGACAAGCCCGGTGTCCACCAATTTCCTGATTCTTTTGGTGGTACCAGCTCCGGAAACAAGGAGTTCGGTGGCCAATTCGGTAGGCGTCATGGGCCGGCCGTTTCGGGCCAGTGCGGAGAGGATGTCGAATTCGGAACGGGTGATGCCGTGGGCTCCCAGCACCGCGTCGCTGCGCATCGCAATGATCTGGGCCAGCCGCCTGACACGGCCGACGACGGCGGCCGGTTCAGTGCCGATTCCGGGAAGAATGCGCTTCCATTGGTCCTGGACATCGTCGATGTAGTCCCGGGCGCCCGCGCCCGGGGCGTTGGTCTTCGCCGACATGGCGTGCTCCTTTCTCCGCATCAGGCAGCAATGCTGCTGGGATTACCAATTACTTTACTGGAAAATTATATCACTTGGTTCGCCAGCTAAGTACATGTTTGGAGCGGTGTACGGAGAGCGTCCTACAGAAAGGCCTGCCTCACGGTGCCCCTTAGCCGCCCCGTAGCCGGGGCCCTCGTTCAGCTGGGGTCCTCGTCGTCGATCTTCGCAAACACGCCCTGGGCCACCTTGAAGGCAATGTTTGCCGACGGAACACCGCAGTAGATAGCCGATTGCAGCAGAACTTCCTTAATCTCCGCCCGGGTCATCCCGTTGGTCAGCGCGGCCCGCACATGCATCGCAAACTCCTCCCAATGTCCCTGGGCGATCATTGCGGTCAGTGTGATCGCGCTGCGAGTGGTCAGCGGCAGCCCGGGACGGGTCCAGATGGTTCCCCACGCATACCTGGTGATGATGCTCTGGAACTCATCGGTGAAGTCGTCAACCGAAGCATTTGCCCGGTCAACATGGGCGGTGCCTAGGACCTGGCGGCGGACGGCCATTCCCTCGTCATAGACATCCTGCTGGGCTCTGGAAAGATCGGCGCTGGCAGGGCGCACTGCTGGTTTCTTGGACATCGGAGACCTTTCTTCAGGGGTGGTTCCGGTTGGGACCGGAGGATTACGCGAAGAAGTTGCGCAGCAGTGCGGCGGTTTCCGCCGGCGCCTCGAGAGGCGCCTGATGAGCAGCGCCAGGAACGACGGCGGTGCTCCCATTTTTCAGCGCCGCCGCCACGGCACCGGCGACCTCGGGCGGACAGATGATGTCAAGTTCTCCGGCAACAGCCAGAACCGGCATCGATATATTGCCCAAGCGCTCCCGCAGATCGAAGCCTGCCAGCGCCTGGCAGGCGTGGGCATAGCTGAAGCGGTCGGCGTCCTGGAGGGTGTGCAGCAGCCTGGCCGCCCGCTCAGGATGTGCATCCATGAACCCCGGGGCAAACCAGCGTTGGGCGGAACCAATCACCTGGGTGGGCGTGCCCTGCCGGCTCACCGTTTCCCCGCGGTCCAGCCAGCCCTGCGGTTCGCCGAACTGCGCCGCGGAGCAGATGGTGGCAATAGCGGTGAAGACGTCCGGGTGGTCCAGTCCCATCTGGAGTCCCACCGCTCCGGCCAATGAGACGCCAGCATAGTAGGCCTTCCTTCGGGCCCCGGTGGCGCCGGCGGTCCCGTCGTCCGCCTGCAGCTGGCTGACGACGGCGGCGACGGCGCGGGCCAGGTCCGCGACAGTGAAGTCCCCATCGCCGGCGGGGCTGGCGCCGTGTCCCGCCAGGTCCACACCGACCACTACGAAGTC
>JBBRKU010000618.1:0-1906 GCA_038231735.1 Actinomycetales bacterium
GCGACCCAACTGCCGCTCACCCAACTGAGCGGAGAAGGAGCTGAGGCAGGATGCGTCAGATCTGTCAGAGCGGAGCCGGCATTGTCCGTCCGGCGTCCCAGGCCACGGCCCAGCCCAGCTGGCCGAACAGCCGATCCAGGATGGCCCCGGTGAAGCCCCAGACCACCACACCGTTGACATTGAATGCCGGGCTCCGGAACGTCTCCTTGCCGCGGCTGACGGTCGCCATGAACCGGTTGTCCGGGTCCAGCAGATCACGCACGGGGACCCGGAAAACCTGGGCGGATTCCCCATAGTCCACCACGGCGACGGGCGACGGCGACGCCCACCAGGCGAGCACGGGCGTCACCATGAAGTTGCTGACCGTCAGCGGCAATTCCGGCAACGTCCCCAGGATCTCGACGCCGCCGGCGTCAAGGCCGGTTTCCTCGACCGCCTCGCGCAGTGCGGCCGCAACCGCCGACTCATCCTCCGGATCCACCGTCCCGCCGGGAAAGGCGATCTGTCCGGGGTGGTCGCCCAGGGTTGCGGCCCGCTCGATCAGCAGCACATCCAGCTGCGCCGGGGCCAGAGGTTTGGCGGATGTGGCAGGGACGGAATCCAGCGCGCCGAAGAGCATCAGCACCGCGGCCTTTCGGGACTTGTCCGGATCCAGGCCAACCGTCCAGCGGGGATCCGGGTCAGCGGCGAGCGTGCCTTCGGCCGCGCTTTTCGCCATCGCGACCAGGTCCCGGTATGCGGTCACGCCTCATCCCCCGGCGCCGTTGTCCCGGCCGTTTGCTTCTGCCACGCCGCCCGTTGGGATTCCTGCCGATACTCGGCCGCCCGGGAGACGTCGGCAAGCATCCGGGCCAACAGCTCCTCCTGGCCCGGGGCCAGCTCATATTTGAGCAGCTTCTTGGCCTTGACCGGATCGGTCTCGCCCTCGCCGTAGGACGGGCAGAGGGTCGCAATGGCGCAGGCTCCGCAGGCCGGCTTCCGGGCGTGGCAGACGCGCCGGCCGTGGAAAACGACGCGGTGCGAGAGCATGGTCCAGTCCGGGGGGTCAAAGAGTCCCCCGACGTCCTGCTCGACCTTGACCGGATCGTCCGAATCCGTCCAACCGAAGCGCCGGGCCAGCCGCCCAAAATGTGTGTCCACGGTGATGCCTGGTATACCGAAGGCGTTGCCGAGGACTACGTTGGCGGTTTTCCGCCCGACGCCGGCCAGCGTCAACAGATCCTCAAGCGTTGCCGGGACCTCCCCGTCGAACTCATCCACAATCCGGTTGGCCAGCAACATCAGGCTCCGGGTCTTCGCGCGGAAGAACCCGGTCGGCTGGATCATCGTCTCCAGCTCCGCCACATTCGCCTCGGACAAGGCCCGCGCATCGGGGTATTTGGCGAACAGGGCCGGCGTCGTCATGTTAACCCGCACGTCCGTGGTCTGCGCCGACAGGACCGTGGCCACCACCAGTTCGTAGGCGTTCCGGAAGTCCAGCTCGGCGTGCGCGTACGGGTAGAGCCCGGCCAGGCCCCGGTTGATTTTCCGGGCCCGCCGTTTCCGCGCCAACACCGATTCGCCGCCGGCCAGGACAGGGGCGGGCTTAGGAGACACCGTGGTCGCGCGCGGCTTGGATGGCTGCTTGGCGGGCACTCTCTACTCGCCCTCGGGAGCCCGCTCGATGTTGCTCAGATCGCGCAGCACTCCGACCCGGCCATCCGTGTTCTGGACCAGAAAATCGTGCCCGCGGTCCTGCAGGGCCAGGATCCAATTGCCCGGCTGCACGTTGTACAGGAATCCGCCGGTCTTTTCGTCGACGACTGCGCGCGGCCGGTCCACGGCAAACCAGAAGGCGTCATAGTCGGCACTCCCACCGGCGGCCCCATGGTCCTGGTTGGCGCGCTGCTGGCGGGATACCGGATCC
>JBBRKU010000619.1:0-1905 GCA_038231735.1 Actinomycetales bacterium
GTCGTGCGCCATTTGGCCAGTGACTTCGCCCCGCGCTCACCCTTCCAGCGCACAATTGAGCGCTCGGATTGCCAGGGTATGACGGCATCAACGCCGAGTTCGGTACACGTCTCGATGGCCAGCTCGTCCCGGTCCCCCTTAGCCAGCGCCTGGACCAGCACGAGCCGCTGCGCGGGGGCCGGCTCCGCGCTGACCGCGTCGACGCGCAGGCGCAGTTCGCCCGGAGACGCAGCGGTGACCGTACCGCTGACGCGCAGCCCGGAGCCGTCCACAATATCCAGCTGTTCGCCGGCCGAGAGCCGCTTGACGGTGGTGGCATGCCGGCCCTCGGCACCGCCCAGCACGAATTCCGAGCCGGCCGCCATCGCGGCGAGTTCGGCGGAGGGCGCAAAGAAGATGGGGTTGGTCATGGACGGATGTGGCTACAGGTTGCCGAACCGGTCCCGCAGCTTGGCAAACATCCCGCCGCTGGAGACCAGTTTGCCCTCGGTGAACTGCTCGCCGCGCAGCTGGGCCAGCTGCCTCAGCAGCTCTTCTTGGGCGGCGTCGACCTTGGTCGGCGTTTCAACGTGCAGGTGGACCTTGAGGTCCCCGCGGCCGTAGCCCCGCAGATGGGTCACACCCAGTCCGCGCAGGACGACGATTTCACCGGCCTGGGTGCCCGATTTGACGCTGATGGGCTGCTCGCCGTCGAAGGTGTCGAGCGTCAGCTCGGTGCCCAGGGCCGCGGCCGTCATCGGCACGCTCAGCGTGGCGTGCAGATCATCGCCCTCGCGCAGGAAAGCCGGATCGTTGTTGACCTTGATTTCCACGTACAGGTCGCCGGCCGGACCGCCGGCCGGACCGGCCTCGCCCTGCGCGCCCAGCTGGATCCGGGTACCCGTGCCCACGCCCGCCGGTACCTTGATGGTCAGCGACCTGCGGCTGCGGACCCGGCCCTCGCCCGCGCACTCGTGGCAGGGGTCGGGGATGACGCTGCCGAACCCCTGGCACGAGCCGCAGGTGGTCACGGTCATGACCTGGCCCAGGATGGAGCGGACCGGCCGCTGGACCTGGCCACTGCCCCGGCAGATGTCGCAGGTCTGGGGGTGGCTGCCGGCCTGGCAGCAACTGCCGTTACACGTCGGACAGACGACGGCGGTTTCCACCTCGATCTTCTTGTTGACGCCAAAAACGGCCTCGCGCAGTTCGATGCGCACGTTGATGAGGGCATCCTGCCCCCGACGGGTGCGTGAAGCCGGACCAGCCTGGCCGCCGCCGCCGCCGAAGAAGGTCTCGAAAATGTCCTGGAACGCGAACCCAGAACCGGCATAACCGGCCCCGCCGAATCCGCTGTCCGTGCCGTTCTCGTTGCCGGTCGTGTCATAGACGCGGCGCTTCTGCGGATCGGAGAGCACCTCGTAGGCATGCGTGACGTCCTTGAAGCGCTCCTGCGCGTCCTCACCCTTGTACACGTCCGGGTGGAACTGGCGTGCCAGCTTGCGGTAGGCCTTCTTGATTTCTTCCCCGGTCGCGTCGCGGGAAACACCCAGTACGTCGTAGTGGTTGCTCAAAGTCTCTTACTCTCTCTGTTGTAAATCGGCATTTAGCTGGCCAGGATCTTGGACAGGTAGCGGGCCACGGCGCGGACCGCTGCCATCGTGTTTGGATAGTCCATCCGGGTGGGACCCAGAACCCCGATTTTCGCCAAGGAATCCGGGCCGTAGCCGGTGGCGACGACGGACGCCTCGGAGAGCGCATCATGCGGATTCTCCCGGCCGATGCTCACCGAAACTCCCCGCGCATCCTGCGCCATTTCGGAGAGCAGCCTCAGCATCACCACCTGCTCCTCCAAGGCGTCCAGCACCGGGCCTATGCTGAGCGGGAAGTCAACGTTGGACCGTGCCAGGTTGGCGGTCCCGGCCA
>JBBRKU010000620.1:0-1874 GCA_038231735.1 Actinomycetales bacterium
CCGATGATCGCCTGGAAGTTGCTGGGGGCCGCTGCGCTCATGCTGCTCTCCTGATTCTGATTCGTTCTACTGCCCGCAGCCGCGCGGAGGCAGCCCGTGGATTTTCCGCTATCTCGGCATCAGTGGGCACCTCGGTGCCCTTGGTCAGGGTCTTCAGGAGCGCCTTGTGCTCCTCCAGCTCCACCGGGAACCCCAGGGGCGCCGAGGACTTGGAACCGGCCGCGAAGACGGACTTGACGATCTTGTCCTCCAGCGAGTGGTAGGACATGACCACGCAGCGCCCATGCAGGGCAAGGGAGTCGACGGCGGCCGGAACGGCGCGCTCCAGCACATCCAGTTCCTCGTTGACTTCGATCCGCAGCGCCTGGAAGGTGCGCTTGGCGGGGTGTCCGCCCGTGCGGGCGGCAGCTGCCGGAACCACCTGGCGGATCTGCTCCACAAGTTCACCGGTGGTGGCGAACGGATGCTCCGCGCGGGCGGCGACGATGCGGCTGGCAATCCGGCCGGCGAACTTTTCCTCGCCCCATTTGCGGATGACCCGCAGCAGGTCCGCTTCGCTGTAGTTGTTGACAACGTCCGCGGCCGTCTGGCCCCGGCTGGTGTCCATCCGCATGTCCAGCGGCGCGTCATAGGAGTAGGCGAAGCCGCGTTCCCGCTCATCCAGCTGCAGTGAGGAGACGCCCAGGTCCATCAGCACGCCATGCACTTCCGTGAAGCCAAGGTCCGCAATGACGTCCGCGATTTCGTCATACACGGCATGGACCAGATCGGTCCGGTCCGCGAAGGGAGCCAGCCGATCCCCGGCCAGCGTCAGCGCCTCGGTATCACGGTCGATGCCGATGAGGTGGAGCCCGGGGAAGCGCTGCAGCATGGCCTCGCTGTGGCCGCCCATTCCCAGGGTGGCGTCGACGACGACGGGAGTCTTCCCGGCGCTGATGGCCAGTTCAAAAGCGGGTGCCAGCAGATTGATGCAGCGGTCCTTCAGGACCGGAACATGGCGGTCAGAGGTCGGTGGGTTCGGCTCGTCTGCCGTCATCTCGCCTCCTCATAGGTTTCGGCTCCAATGGGTTCTTGGACCAGATCCCCATCCGCGCCGAGCCCGGTCCTGCCTGGCTCCGGGGAAGGTGAGCCAGGTCGGAAGTGCCGGGCGGCTGGAGATCTCATTCAAGAACCCGCAACTGCTGTTCCGCATAGTGCTTTTGGTAGTGCTTTTGGTGGTACCGCTTCAGGTGCTGCTAGAAAACACCGGGGATGGCGTCGTCGTCCGTTTCGGAGAATGAATTCTCCTTTTCCTGCAGATACTCCGACCAAGCCGTGGCATCCCAAATCTCCGCCCGCGAACCCGCCCCGATGACGGCCAGTTCGCGGCCAAGCCCCGCATATTCGCGCAGTGCGGCTGGAATGGTTACCCGGCCCTGCTTGTCAGGTACCTCGTCAGAGGCTCCTGAGAGGAAAACCCGCACGTAGTCACGAGCCTGGCGGCTGGAGATGGGGGCCTCCCGCATTTTCTCGTGGACCCGTTCGAATTCCCGCTCACTGAAGACGTAGATGCAACGCTCCTGCCCCCTGGTGAGGACAAGTCCGTTGGCCAGTTCCTCCCGGAACTTGGCGGGAAGGATGATCCTGCCCTTCTCATCGAGACGTGGGGAATGTGTTCCGAGAAACATCCCCACCACCCTTTGAAATCGGAGCCTGCAGAACCCTTCGTCACCACCACTCTCCTACATGCTCCACTTTACTCCACAATCCCCCACCGTCAATGCCAAACCGCTCCACTTCCGGGTGTGTTGCGGAATTTTTCCGCGCCGGCACTGGGAATGGCGTTGTGGTGTGAAGTGGAGGGAAAGTCGCCCCCACCCATTCCCCACCCCATC
>JBBRKU010000621.1:0-1871 GCA_038231735.1 Actinomycetales bacterium
GTTGAGAGCACAGCACGCGCCCATGTTTTTGAAAAACATGGGCGCGTGCTGTGCTCTCAACGGTAGGTTAGGACCAGATTTGCGGCCGGCCGGCTTCCCAGATGGGGTCGCTGAAGGCCCAGTCGCCCGCGGATTCCGCATAGGGCTGGATGGCGGAGGCAACAACGCCGGCGCGGTGTTCGCCCACCACATGGACGGCATCCGTCGCATCGTCGGGCAGGTGCACGTCGCAGACGACGGCGGCAGCCCGGTGGGCGTCCTTCTGCTGGCGCAGCACCTCGTACAGGTCAGCGATCATCGTGTCCGCGTCGAGCTCCTTGTCCTCGCTCCCGTCGGACTCCGCAGGTGCGACGGCCACCATCTGGATGTCGCCGTCATCGGTCACCACCAGGGCGATGGGCAGGAACGCGCCGTGGCTCTCCAGCTGCTCTTGGGCCAGCCCCAGCCCGGTTCCGATCAGGGAATTCAGATCCGCCTGCACGGTTTCATCGGCCAGAACTTCATCGGTCAGAACGGTCCGGTCCGGCAGGTCAGAGAGGCCCGGAACCTCATGGCCCGCCATTACCGGCGCACCAGGGCCAGCACGTCGTCACGCACCCGCTCCATGGTCGGCGCATCCACCGCTTCGGCGTTCAGGCGCAGGAACGGCTCAGTGTTGGAGGCGCGCAGGTTGAACCACCAGTCGCCGCTGTCCGCGGTGAATGTCAGCCCGTCCAGTTCGTCCACCGTGACCCCGTTGCGCTCGTAGGCTGCGCGGACCCGTGCCACCGCGCCGGCAACGTCGTCGAGCTTGGAGTTGATCTCGCCGGAGGCAATGTACGGCTCGTATTCGCGGCCCAGCTCGGACAGCGGGCCGTCCTGCTCGCCCAGGGCCGCGAGCACATGCATCGCGGCCAGCATGCCGGTGTCCGCGTTGTAGAAATCGCGGAAGTAGTAGTGCGCGGAGTGCTCGCCGCCAAAGACGGCCCCCTCGGCGGCCATGAATGCCTTGATAAAGGAGTGCCCCACGCGGGTGCGCACCGGCCGGCCGCCGTCCTGGCGCACCAGTTCCGGCACGGCGCGGGAGGTAATCAGGTTGTGGATGATGACGGGAGTTTCCTCGCCACCCTTCTTCGCGCGCGCAATTTCGCGCCGGGCCACCAGAGCGGTGACCGCCGACGGCGAGATCGGCTCGCCCTTTTCGTCGATCACGAAGCAGCGGTCCGCGTCGCCGTCGAACGCCAGGCCAATGTCGGCGCCATGGGCGACGACGGCGGCCTTGAGGTCGCGCAGGTTTTCCGGCTCCAGCGGGTTGGCCGGATGGTTCGGGAAGGAGCCGTCCAGTTCAAAATAGAGCGGCACGATGTCGAAGGGCAGGGCGGGCAGCAGCTGGTCGCCGAGCACCGCGGGAGTGGTCATGCCCGCCATGCCGTTGCCGGCGTCGACGACGATCTTCAGCGGGCGGGACCCGCTCAGGTCCACCAGTTTGCGCAGGTATGCCGCGTAGTCCCTGAGCACGTCGTGGACACTGATCCGGCCCCGGGTTTCCACGCCCGGGATCCCGGCGGCCAGGTATTGCTCGGCGCGCTGGCGGATTTCCACCAGCCCGGTCTCGGAGGAGACCGGAACCGCGCCGGCCGCGTTGAGCGAGCCGCAGGCGAAGTAGAGCTCGTCGGTGGAGATCAGGTCCAGCAGCTTGACGTCGGCCCCGCGGGTGGTGGCACCCTTAGCGAAGGCCCGGCTGAACTCGGGGGAGGAGGGGCGCATGTCACCGCCCACCAGCACCGTCTGGCCGGCCAGCTCCATGACGTCCACAAATGCGGCGCCCACAGCTTCGACTATCTCTGCCGTGATGGTTTCGCCGACAAGGCCCCGGACGTCGTAGGCCTTAA
>JBBRKU010000622.1:0-1871 GCA_038231735.1 Actinomycetales bacterium
CCGCATCCCCGGGCTTGACCCCGAGCCCCGCCAGCGCCGCGGCGAAACGCTCGGACTTCACCTTCAGCTCGCCATAGGTGACGTCCTTGTGGCTCAGGTCCGGCTGGACCATGGTGAACGCCACCGCGTCCTCCGGGTGGCGGTCACACAGCAGCTCCGCCGCGCAGGCGTCCGGCGCCCCGTAAACCTCCAGCAGTTCCCTGACCCGTTGCTCATATGCCATCGGTGCCGTTCCCCTCTCCTCGCTGACCCGCTGACCCGCTGACCCGCTGACCCGCTGACCCGCTGACCCGCTGACCCGCTGACCCGCTGATGATCCTAGGATGGCACATCGCCGGCCCCGCCGGGCCGTTGCAAAGCAGGCGCTAGACGAAAAGCCCTTGGCCCAGGCAATCCTCCGGCCCAGCCACCCCCGGCAGCCCGATGAAATACTGGCCGCCGAAGGCCTGGATGTAGTCCGTCATCGGCTCGTCGGCCAGCCTCTGCTGCATGGCCTCGAACTGCTTCTGGATATCAGCCTGATAGCTGGCGAAGATCAGCCCGACGTTCTGGTTTCCGGAGGCGTCCGCGCCCATCACGTAGTTGTACCCGCGGCGGAGCATCCGCGACCCGTCCGTCGCCGGGCTCCGGGGATTCGCCAGCCGGATGTGGGCCGTCATCGGAATCACCGTGCCCTGCGTGTCCGTGGCGTAGTCCGGCACATCAGTCTCCGTTTTGCCGTCCAAAGGGGCCCCGGAGTCGCGGCGGCGCCCGATCATCGTGTCCTGCTCACCCAGCGATACGCGGTCCCAGAACTCGATCAGCATGCGGATCAGCCGCACCACGATGAACGTCCCGCCCACCGCCCAGTCAGGCTGCCCCGAGTCCTTGCCGATCCAGATCAACCGGAGGCCTCATCCGGGTTCGAAATGCCGTCCTTGTAGCCGAACAGATTGCGTGGTGCGCCGGTGGGCCGCGGGGCGGAGACGAAGCCGTGGATCTGCCAGCTGGTTTGCATCAGGGCGCGAGTGTGTTTGGTGATATCCCGCAGCGCGTGATGGACCGTGTCGACGGAATTCGCGCAGATCTGCAGCAACAGGTCCCCGCCCAGCCACGCCGGGTCCGCGACGTCGTTGGGGAAAGCGGTCATTTCGGTCAGACCGTTGGGCTTTTTTGAGGCGATCCCGAACCGGCCGTCAAAAACGCTGGCCGCCAGTCCCACCGTGACACTCAGGCCGTCCGCCGGAACCTCCGACCCCAGCACCTCCGAATCCGGTGGAGGAAAGCCCTCTCCCAGCACCTCCGGTGCTCCGCCAGCCGTGAGGAATCGGATTCGGGCGGTCAACGTCTGCAAAAGCTGCGCCAGCTCCGGCCCGCTCTTGGCCGTCAACGCGAACGAGGCGAAGCAGGACGAGGCCTGCGGTTGGGCAGGCCGCAGCACGCCCGCCTGGTTGGCTCCATGGAAGGAAACGGACGACGGCGGCTGCGTCCGGTCCGCTGCTCCGGCCGCTCGCGCTCCGGCCGCCTTCGCTTCCGCCGCGGCACCGGTGACGGCCACCGCGGCTGCGGCCACGGCCGTACCCGAGGCCACCGCCGCGCCCTTCAGGAACGCCCTTCGTTGCAGATCCACAGCCGTTACCCGCTTCCTATTCCGAGCCAGCCGGGAGCTGCAAGAGCTGCGGCACCTGCGCCAATGTCTCCAGAACCGCCGAGATCGCCGCATTCACCTGCTGCCGCTGACGCAGGGACGAGTCCGGATAGCGCGTCCACCGGCCGTCGATTTTCATCGCCTGCAGCGCGGCGTCCAGCGTATCCAGCTGGACGCCGATCTGCTTCACAAGTCCGGGTTTCCTGGCCTCCAGCACGCTCGCCAGCCGGTCCACGACCACGCG
>JBBRKU010000623.1:0-1867 GCA_038231735.1 Actinomycetales bacterium
CCTGGACCGTTTTGGCGCCCACTCCCCAGAGCGCCTGCACGGGCAGCGTGTGCAGATAGGCAACGGTGTCCCGTTCGGGAATCAGCAGCATGCCATCCGGCTTGCAGCGGGTGGAGGCTATCTTGGCCACGAATTTGGTGGACGCTATCCCCACGGACGCGGTGATGCCCAGCTCGTCGTGTACCCGGCGCCGGATAAGCCCACCGATCTCCAACGGCGTACCAAGCCTGCGCATGGCTCCGGCCACATCCAGAAAAGCCTCGTCCACGCTCAGCGGCTCGACCAGGTCCGTAATGGAATTGAAGATCTCCATCAGGTGCCGGGACACCTCGTAGTACAGCCGGTGCCTGGGCTCGATGACGGTGGCCGAGGGGCACATCCGCATCGCCGCCGCCATGGGCATCGCCGAGCGAACACCTACCGCACGGGCCTCGTACGAGGCCGAGAGCACCACGGAACGGCCCGCGGGAAAACCCACGATGACTGGCTTGCCCTTCAAATGCGGCGCGTCCCGCAGCTCAACGGAGACGAAATACGCGTCCATATCCACATGCAGGATATGGCTGCCGCCGCCTGCCTGAATGGACTCCACACATCCCATCCTAGGTTCCGTCCCGGACATTTCCTCCGTCCGCCTCCGCCCGGTCGCGCCTGCGGAACCGGGCCAATTTGCGGCACTGGCTAAACTGGAAACAGTGCCCGAGGGATTCTTCCGCAGTTTTCCCCACAGTTGATGCCGTAAATAAGGACCAGTGATGTTGAAAGCACCCGCAGGACCGCGCCGGACAGGGTACCGTGGCCGGAGAGCCGCCATCGCAGCCGCAGGCCTGGCCACCACCCTGCTGCTGGCGGGATGCGGCGCAGGGTCATCCGGCGGCGGTTCGGGAAGCACCGGCGCCGGATCCCCCTCCGCCAGCGCGTCGCCGTCGTCCGGCGCAGCAGCGTCCTCGGCGCAGGCCCCGGCAACCTCGCAGGCTGCACAGAATCCGAGCGCCTCCGCGACGGTGGGCGCCCTGGTACCAGGCTTCCCCAGCACGCTCATCCCCCTGATGAGCGGAGCCACGGTCCAGTCCTCCAGCCTGGATAAGTCAAAGCCGCTGGTGACCGCGTCCCTGGTGGCGTCCACCGCCGCGAAGAGCGAGGACATCGTCGCCTTCTACACCAAGGCGCTGCAGGACCAGGGCTTCACCGCGCTGCCGGGAGACGCCGTCGGATCCGTGGCTTCCAAGGACTTCACGCGCGCCAACGGGCAGGAGACGGTCAACCTGGCCGTCGTCCCCTCGGGCGCAACGGCCACCTTCACCATCGGCGCCAACGTGCTGCCGGCGTCGCTGAAGTGAGTACGGTGGAACTCAGCCGGAAAGATGGGGCCACCGGCGACCGGGACGGCGAACAGGACGCCTTCGTGGCTGCCGTCGCGGACAAACTGGCGGAATTCCTCGAGTCCAAGCGCGGCCTGCTGGAGACCATCTCGCCGGACACGCTGGCCCTGCTGGACTCGATCCGGGATCTGGTCACCGGCGGCAAGCGGCTGCGGGCCCTGATGTGCTACTGGGGCTGGCGCGGTGCCGGCGGCGGAGCGGATTCAGCCCAGGTTATTGCGGCCGGTGCGGCGCTGGAGCTGTTCCAGGCGGCGGCCCTGATCCACGATGACATTATTGACCGCTCGGACATCCGGCGCGGCGGCCCCAGCGTGCACCGCCAGTTCAGCCAGCTTCACCAGCGGCACCGCTGGGCCCTGGACGCCGAGCGATTTGGCCACGCGGCCGCCATCCTGACCGGGGATCTGTGCCTGTCCTTCAGCGAGGAAGTATTCGCCGGGATCGGCCCGTCGGCATCGGCTGGAACACGGGCACGCGACGTCTTC
>JBBRKU010000624.1:0-1841 GCA_038231735.1 Actinomycetales bacterium
ATTGGGCGAATTCCAGCCATCTTGGGAAGGGCTGCCGTTCGCCGGCACGGATCAGGAAGGGTCGGCCGACAGCCTGCGCCGTAGCTTCATCTGCGGCCTGCGTTGCCCAGGTCGACGCGGCGATACCAGCCGGTGGTTTACCGGCGGCGGACTCTGCGCAATTCGTGGTTATGGAGGCTCCGGTTGACGAATCAAACCGGCGACTTGCTGCACAGTACACGCACAGGAACTTCATTCCAACGGACTGTTGTTCATGGCCTACTGCAGCGGTGGCCGTTTACATCGAAGCCATCATGCATGGACTCTCGACGACCGGGCCCGTCATTCCGCGTGCATCAGAGCAAGGCCAGGGCCAACGAAGGTTATCGAATGGAAGACACTCCAACCCGGGACGGATCCTGGTGGGATGTTGCCAATCTGCTGGTGGTGTGCCTGAGTCAGATGTTATCGCTGAAGGCCAGCTGGGACTGGACCGCCTCAAAGTGGGGCGCCACACACAATAGACCTTTATTCCTTACCTGCGGATGCCGTTAGCTGGCGAGATAGTCGACGGCGGGATCCGGCACAACGGCCTGGCAAACCCCGCGTCCGGACGATGGGATACCACCATGAAAGACCAGCTTTCACGCCGCAATGTCCTCCGTGGCATGGGCGGATTGTCCTTGGCCGCATTTGCCAACTCACTAGTTACAGGAACCAGTTGGGCCAGCGTCCCGACCACCGCGGCGGAATTCGCGGCCCTGCGGTCCCAGTGGGTGGATCAGCTCACCGGTAGGACCGTCATTGTTGCCGGGGACACCGACTTCGGCCGCGCTATTGCCACGCTGGATTCGGCCGTTGGTACGTCCGCCAATCTGCTGGACCGGACAGCCGGGCGCCGGACGGTGTTCACGGACCTGAGCCTCGCCAAGGATACGGACGTGGTCACTACCTTCACCCGGGTGGCTCAAATGTCCACTGCTTGGGCCACCCCGACCTCGCGGTACCAAGGGGACGCCTCACTGCTGGGGGACATCAAGTCGGCACTGGCCGATGTGAATGCCTTGTGCTACAACAGCACCAAGGCGGAGCAGGGCAACTGGTGGTCCTGGGAGATCGGCAGCCCCAAAGCGCTGTCAGACACCCTGGTTCTGCTGCACGATCAGCTGTCCGCCACAGAGTTGCAGGCCTACTGCGCCGCCATCGACCACTTTGTCCCGGACCCGTGGCAGCAGTTCCCGCCCACACGGGGCAAGATCACCTCCGTCGGCGCCAACCGTGTGGATCTGTGCCAGGCGATTATCGTCCGGTCCCTGGCCGGCGAGGACGCGGCGAAGCTTCAGCACGCCGTGGCCGGGCTCAGCGATGTCTGGCAGTACGTCACCAGCGGCAATGGCTTTTTCAAGGACGGCTCCTTCATCCAGCACAGCACCACACCCTACACTGGCTCCTACGGCGTGGTGCTGCTCTCGGGCCTGTCCAGGCTTTTCGCGCTGCTGGGCAGCTCTGATTTCGCAGTTTCGGACCCCTCACGGCAGAACTTCTACGACACCGTGGAGGGCTCCTTTGCACCACTGATCGCCAACGGGGCCATCATGGATTCAGTCCGCGGGCGCAGCATCAGCCGCGAAGCCAACACCGGCTACGATCTGGCAGCCACCAGCATTGAAGCGATCCTGCTGTTGGCGAAGGCGGTGGATTCCGCCACAGCGCAGCGTTGGCGCGGGCTCTGTGCCGGCTGGATCGCGCGCAACAATTATGCTCCGGTACTTAGCGGAGCCAGCGTCTCCCGGACGGCACTGGTGAAGGATCTGCAGGCCAGCGGCGTGGCTGCCACTCCGGAACCGACCGGTCACAAGCTG
>JBBRKU010000625.1:0-1837 GCA_038231735.1 Actinomycetales bacterium
ATCTGCGCGTCCGGCGGATGCTCGAACACCGTGCCATGACGGCGGCGCAGGCGCAGGAGCGGATCAGCGCCCAGGCGGCGCCGGCGGAGCGGCTGGCCGTGGCGGACGTGGTGATTGGCAACAGCGCGGGCCTGGACGCAACGCTGGCTCAGGTGGACCAGTTGTGGGTCGGTCGGCTGGAGCCCTTTGCCCGCAACCTTGCCGCAGGCCGGGACGGACGACCGAAAGGGCCCGCCGTGCTGGTCCCTTCTGACCCCAGCTGGCCGGTCCAGGCAGCGCGCCTTGCGGCCCGGATCCTGGCCGCGGTCGGGCAGGACCGCGTGGCCGTGGACCACATCGGTTCCACCTCGGTGCCCGGGCTGGCCGCCAAGGACGTGCTGGACCTGCAGCTGAGGGTCCGCGGCCTGGCGGAGGCGGACCGGATGGCATCGGCCCTGGCCGAGGCCGGTTTCCCGCGCTTCCCCGGGCTCTGGCAGGACACACCCACGGCCGCGGACCCGGACCCCACGCACTGGCAGAAGCGGCTGCACGGCGCCTCGGACCCCGGCCGTGCGGCGAACGTCCATGTCCGGATCGACGGCTCGCCCACTGCCCGCTATGCTCTGGCCTTCCGGGACTGGCTCCGGGCCGATCCCCACGCGCGGCAGGCCTACCAGGCGGAGAAGCGGCGGCTCGCCGTCCTGCATGCGTCCGACGGCGGGACGGCCGGCTATGCGGTGGCCAAGGAACCATGGTTTACCTCCGTGGCCGAGCCGGGGCTGGAGGCATGGCTTCGCACCAGCGGGTGGAGAGCGCCCTGGGAGAGCGAGACCCCGCCCTGAGCTCGACAGGCTTGATCAGCGGCCTCGATCAGCAGCCTCGAGCAGCGGCGCCGCCGGGCGTCCGTGGACCGGCCGACCATTCCGTGAACTGTCGGCTGTCGGTGCTACGGGGTAGCGTTGTGGTATGAGTCTTGCGCAGGAAATCAATCGCGTCGTTGCTCCCTTTGAAGTCATCAGCGACTTCCAGCCCGCCGGCGACCAGCCCGCCGCTATCAAGGAACTGGCGGAGCGGATCAATAACGGCGAGAAGGACGTCGTGCTGCTCGGCGCCACCGGTACCGGAAAATCGGCGACGACGGCCTGGCTGATTGAGCAGATCCAGCGGCCGACGCTGGTGATGGTCCAGAACAAGACGCTGGCGGCGCAGCTGGCCAACGAGTTCCGCGAATTGCTCCCGAACAACGCCGTCGAATATTTCGTCTCCTATTACGACTATTACCAGCCGGAAGCATATGTTCCGCAGACGGACACCTTCATCGAAAAGGACTCGTCCGTCAACGAGGAGGTGGAACGGCTGCGCCACTCGGCCACCAACTCCCTCCTGACCCGGCGCGACGTCATCGTCGTCGCCAGCGTCTCGTGCATCTACGGCCTGGGCACCCCGGAGGAATATGTGGCCGGCATGGTGACACTGCGCCGCGGCGCGCAGCTCAACCGTGATGACCTGCTGCGGAAGTTTGTCAGCATGCAGTATGCGCGCAATGACATCGACTTCCACCGCGGCACGTTCCGGGTGCGCGGGGACACCGTGGAAATCATCCCGATGTATGAGGAACAGGCGCTGCGGATTGAGTTTTTCGGGGACGAGATTGAGAAGATCTACACCCTGCACCCGCTGACCGGTGAAGTGATCCGCGAGGAAACCGAGATGTACATTTTCCCGGCCTCGCACTACGTGGCTGGACCGGAGCGGATGAACCGGGCCATCCGGCAGATCGAGGATGAGCTGGCCGTCCGGCTCAAGGAGCTGGAAGGGCAGAACAAGCAGCTGGAGGCGCAGCGGCTGCGGATGCGCA
>JBBRKU010000626.1:0-1833 GCA_038231735.1 Actinomycetales bacterium
CATCAGGATCTGCTCCCCGCTGAAATCGATCTCCGCGCCGATGCCCTTGAAGTCGTAACGCTGGGCCACTTCCTTCTGCGCCTGATGCAGCGCATTGGCAACCTCCTGCTTGTCCACCTTGCTGACTACGTCGAACGTTGATTCGCTGGCCATGGGAGCGCACCTTCTTCACTGTTGATCACCTCGGGGCCGGCGGCCGGCCCTTCCTGGATTCCATCTTAACGACTTTGCCCCGGCCGGCGCCGTCCGCCGAAGCGGACATCCGTTCACAGTTCGCTCCAAGCGGATGTAAAGCGGGAGCACAATCCCGTCCGGCAGAGTTGAACGGGTAGAGGAGCCAGCTATTCGAGGGAGATGAGCATGTCCACCGGGAAACCGCGCCGATACATTGTCAGAAACGCCAGGGTTGCAGCCGGGACCGTCATGGCCGCCGCAACGCTGGCCGCCGTGACGGCCTTTTCATCCGCAGCTTTGGCGCCCCCGGTGTCGACCACCTCCGCCTCAGAAACGCCGTCGCGCATCCAGGGCGTGCACGCGGACATGGAACGGGCTGTTGCGCTGCGGCAGGTGACACCGGAGCAGGCCAGCCGGTTTGAGCAGCAGCTGATCCGGCGCATCCAGGCGGACGCCTAGGTTCCGCCGCGCGACGCGGCGGTCCGATTCGATTCTTCGGTGAATCCCTTGTATTGTTTTACTGCTCCCACTTGCTGGGAACAAACTGCTGGTTCCGGGTTCGGAATTGGTGGACCGGGGCAGATTACCCGAGCGGCCAAAGGGGGCTGACTGTAAATCAGCTGGCAGTGCCTACGGGGGTTCGAATCCCTCATCTGCCACGGAAGTACTGAAGGGTTCCTGAACTGCGGAAACGCAGTTCAGGAACCCTTTTTCTGTGTAATTCTTCTTTGCAATTCCCCTGTGCAATTTTTGGCTAGGTTTCCGTGACGGCTTCCAGCTGGTAGCCGTCCATGCTGTGGATGAGCTGCCGCCCCATGCCATCGTCCAGATAGATCCAGAACGTGCTCCGGTCCTCGGTGATGGCATCAACCTTGCCGGCCAGCCTGACTCCATAACCATCCACCAGCGATACGGCCTGATTCGGCTGCAGCTCCGGCCAGGGAGTGCCGCCGCGAAGATGCGGCGGGTTAGCCTTGATCCACTTGCTGTTTTTGCTGCGCTTGCTCACTGCAGTCCCCTTCCGGCGATGAACATATCCCCTACCGCAATGATGGAGGAGTTCCGTGAACATGCGGTAAACCGGCTGTTACGGACAATGTCGGATGGGCCCGGACTCAGCAGCCGTCCCCCGGCCAGGGCCCCCCAACGCCCCGGAACCGGCGAGGTTCGCGGCATGGAATTTCCCCAACGGGCCCGCATGGACGGCTTCGTGGCCGGCGGCGGCGTGCTCAGCCGGAGCGAGGGCGTCCAGGATGGGTGCCGCGGATCCCGCCGCCCAGGCCTGCGGGAAGCAGGACATCGGGTAGGGGACCGGACGCGGCGCGTCGTCGCGGGAGTATCCGCCAAAGAGCTCCGGAAGGCGGTAGTCAAAGGCTTCCGCGGCGTCCAGCAGGCCCAGCGCTAGGCGCGCGGCCGCCGTCGTATGCCCGTCCTTGGCCAGCCCGGCGATGATGATGGCCGTGTCGTGCGTCCAGACCGAGCCGCAGTGATAGCTCAGCGGCCAGAAGCCGGCGTTGGCCGAGGACAGCGTGCGCAGGCCGAAGCCGGTGAACATCTCCGGCCGCAGCAGACGCTCCGCCACCGCCGCGCTCTCGCCGTCGTTGAGCAGACCGGTTCCCAGCAGGTGGCCCATGTTGCTGGCGACGCTGGCCACCGGGA
>JBBRKU010000627.1:0-1830 GCA_038231735.1 Actinomycetales bacterium
GGGCGGAGGTCGGCATCGCAGCCCGCGCGGCGGGTCTGGTGCTGGAGGTATCGGACAGCGGCGCCGGCGTGGACGCGACCGCGGCGGACAATGTGCTGAAGAAGGGCTTCACCACCAAACTCTCCGATGGCGGTGGCCGCGGGATCGGCCTGGCCCTGGTGCAGCAGGCCGTGCAGAGGTTGGGCGGGAGCCTCGACATCGGCCGGCGGACCGGCGCCGTTTTCACTGTCACGCTGCCGGTCGAGGCTCGGCCGGACGTGCCGGACGTGCCGGACGTGCCGGCGTACGACGGTGGAACGCCCGCGGAAGTTCCTGCGGGGCCCGAGGGACCGGGGGCTGCGGATGGCCGCTAGCCAGCCTCCGATCCGCGTCCTGGTGGTGGACGACGAGCCCATTTCCGCCGATGCGCACTCGATCTACGTGCAGCGGCTGGAGGGATTTGCTCTGTCCGGCGTGGCGCACAATGGCCAGCAGACCCTGCGTTGCCTGGCGGAAGCCTCCGCCACGGACGAACCGATTGATCTGATCCTGCTGGATATGAACCTGCCGGACCTGCATGGCCTCGATGTCAGCCGACGGATCCGCGCGGCCGGTTATGCCGTGGACATCATCGCCATCACTGCGGTGCGCGAATTGCAGATTGTCCGGGGCGCCATTTCCGCCGGCATTGTGCAGTACCTGATCAAGCCGTTCACCTATGCCACTTTTGCGGAAAAGCTGGCCAACTACCGGCAGTTCCGGCTGCAGCTGGAGATGCAGGAATCATCGGCGTCGCAGAGCGGAGTCGACCTTGCCTTCGCCAGCCTCCGGACCCCCGTTGAAGTAGCCCTGCCCAAGGGCCTCTCCGAGGGGACCCTGGCCGCCGTCGTCGCGCTGCTGAAGTCGAACGACGGGCCGGTCTCCGCGACCGAGGTCATGGAGCAGCTGGGCATGTCCCGGGTCACGGCCCGGCGCTACCTGGAGTACCTGGCGGACCAGCAGTCGGTGCGCCGCAGCGCCCGCTACGGGACCCCGGGCAGGCCGGAAAACGAATACAGCTGGCGGCGTTAGCGGGGCTTGACTGGGTGGGCCAGTGTATACACGGACAGGGGAAAGCGGCAATAATCTCCAAACTGGTGCCAATTATCTCCATTTGTGTATACACTGGAACAAAACCGATTCCGAGTTTAGGAGGCAGGATGCGCGCGAGCGACCGTGCCTATGCCGCCCTCCGCAGCGACATTGTCGACTGGCGGCTGCCGCCGGGTTCGGTGCTGGCCGAGGTCGAGCAGTCGGAGCGGCTGGGGGTCTCACGCACCCCTGTACGGGAGGCGCTGGCCCGGCTCACCGCGGAAGGTCTCGCCGCCGCCCACGCCGGACGCGGCGTCGTCGTGACCGACATTTCCCTTGACCACGTCCGTGAGCTCTTTGAGCTACGCGAAGCCCTGGAATGCCGGGCCGCCGCACTGGCTGCGGAGCGCGGGGACCGGGGCGTTTTCGACCGGCTCCACGCCGAGCTCGCTGGCGCCGCCGGGCTACCGGATATGGAGGATCCCGGACGGCTTGAGTATTACGAGCTGGTCGGGCGCCTGGACACGGCCATCGACGACGCGGTCGGAAACAGCTATCTGGCGCAGGCCCTGAAGAACCTCCGGGTCCATCTGGTCCGCGTCCGGCGGCTGGCCAAGGACAATCCGGAGCGGCTCATCGCCGCCGCGCAGGAACACGCCACCATTGCCCAGGCGATCGCGAGCGGCAACGCCACGCTGGCCGCCGCGGCGACCTCCGTCCATCTGCACAAGAGCCTTGAACACCTCCTGACCACCCACTAACTGACTTCAACTGACTTCA
>JBBRKU010000628.1:0-1829 GCA_038231735.1 Actinomycetales bacterium
CCGGAATGGACCGGGTCCGAGTCGGGCGGCCGGCGGTACTCCCCGTACACCATCATTGTGGAGCGGCTCAAGCCCTGGCATACCCTCACCGGGAGGATGCATTTCTTCCTCGACCACGACTGGATCCGCGACGTCGGGGAGGCGCTGCCCATCTACCGGCCGCCGCTGGACATGCAACGTCTGTTCGGTGAACCGAAGCTGGGGCCGAACGGGACGAAGGAGGTGGTGGTGCGCTACCTGACCCCGCACTCGAAGTGGTCCATCCACTCCGAATACCAGGACAATCTGCTCATGCTCTCGCTCTCCCGCGGCGGACCCACCGTCTGGATGAGCCCGGCGGATGCGGCTTCCATCGAGGCCAAGGACAACGACTGGGTCGAATGTGTGAACATCAACGGTGTATACGTGGCGCGGGCCGTGGTCAGCCACCGCATGCCGGAGGGCGTGGTGTACGTCTACCATGCCCAGGAGCGCACCATCGATGTCCCCAAATCGGAGGCGACCGGACGGCGCGGAGGCATCCACAACTCGCTGACGCGGCTGCTGGTGAAACCCTCGCACCTCATTGGCGGCTATGCCCAGCTGACCTACGCGTTCAACTACCTTGGCCCGACCGGAAACCAGCGGGACAACGTTTCCACCATCCGCCGTCGTTCCCAGGAGGTGCAGTACTAATGCGCGTAATGGCTCAAATGGGCATGGTCATGAATCTGGACAAGTGCATTGGCTGCCACACCTGTTCGGTCACCTGCAAACAGGCCTGGACCAACCGGGCCGGCACCGAATACGTCTGGTTCAACAATGTGGAGACACGGCCCGGACAGGGGTATCCGCGCCGGTACGAGGATCAGGAAAAGTGGCAGGGCGGCTGGGCGCTGAACAAGCGCGGGAAACTGGTCCTGAAGGCGGGCGGGCGGGTCAGCAAGATGTTCGGGCTCTTCGCCAGCCCGGTCCAGCCCGAGCTCAAGGACTACTACGAGCCTTGGACCTACGACTACAAAACCCTCATCGATGCGCCCCTGGGCGACGATTTCCCGGTGGCCCGGCCCAAGTCCCTGATCACCGGCAAGGATACGAAGATCACCTGGTCCGCCAACTGGGACGATGACCTGGGTGGCTCCCCCGAAATGGGCCACCTGGATCCGATCATTGAAAAGCTACGCCGCGAGTCCGAGGACGCGATCCAGCTCGAATTCGAGAAGACCTTCATGTTCTACCTGCCGCGGATCTGTGAACACTGCCTCAACCCCTCCTGCATGGCGTCCTGCCCGTCCGGAGCGATTTACAAGCGGGTGGAAGACGGCATCGTGCTGGTGGACCAGGACAAGTGCCGCGGCTGGCGGCAATGCATCACCGGCTGCCCCTACAAGAAAATGTATTTCAACCACAAAACCGGCAAGGCCGAAAAGTGCACCTTCTGCTACCCCCGGATCGAGGTCGGGCTGCCGACGGTGTGTTCGGAGACCTGCGTGGGCCGGCTGCGCTACCTGGGGCTCTTCCTGTACGACGCCGACAAGGTCACCGAGGCGGCGTCGGTGACCGATCCGCAGGAGCTCTACGAGGCGCAGATGGACGTGCTGCTGGACCCGCATGACCCGGCCGTGATGGCCGCGGCCCGGGCGCAGGGAATCCAGGACGACTGGATTGACGCCGCCCAGCGCTCCCCCGTCTACGCGCTGGCCAAGGTCTACAAGGTGGCCCTGCCGCTGCATCCCGAATACCGGACCATGCCGATGGTCTGGTATGTCCCGCCGCTCTCCCCCGTCGTCGACCTGCTCAAGGAACAGGGCCACGACGCCGAGGACTACGGAAACCTGTTCGGGGCCATC
>JBBRKU010000629.1:0-1825 GCA_038231735.1 Actinomycetales bacterium
CGGGCTGACGGCCGCCAACGTCCTCGGGGTGCCCTTCGGTACGCTGCTGGGGCAAAGCGCCGGCTGGCGCTCGACGTTCTGGGCAATCACCGGCATCGGGGTCCTGGCGTTGGTCGGTATCCTCACGCTGGTCCCGAGCACGGGGCGTGGTTCCGCCGGGGCTGCCGGGCTGCGCGGCGAGCTGCGGGCCTTCCGGTCCCGGCAGGTCTGGCTGTCCATCAGCGTCACTGTGCTCGGCTACGGCGGAATGTTCGGCGCATTCACCTACATCGCGTTCACGCTCACCTCGGTCAGTGGATTCGCCAGCACCACCGTGCCGTGGCTCCTCATCCTCTTCGGCGTTGGGCTTTTTATCGGCAACACCGTCGGCGGCAAGGCAGCCGACCGCAATATCGACACGACGCTACTGGTGGTCCTGTCCGCCCTGGCGGTCATCCTGACCGTCTTTGCCCTGACGGCGCAGGACCCGGTCATGACCATCGCGTCGCTGGTGCTGATGGGCGGTTTCGGTTTCGCGACCGTTCCCGGCCTGCAGCTGCGCGTGAGGAAATACGCCGGCCACGCACCCACGCTCGCTTCCGGGGCCAATATCGGCGCCTTCAATGCCGGCAATGCCCTGGGCGCCTGGCTTGGCGGCGTCACCATCACCGCGGGGCTCGGCTACACCTCGCCCATCTGGGCCGGCGCCGGGATCACCCTGCTCGCTGTGGCCGTCATGGCGGTGGCGGCCAGGGGTGCCAGGGCTGAACAACAGCCGACGCCAGCGGGCGGGGCTCCGGCTGTCAGCGAGACTCCCAGCAGGCAGCCCGCAGCATTAAACGGCTGATCTGGTCCGGTTTGACTGCTCCAGTTCGACTAGTCCAGTTCGCCGCGCCGCCAGGACGCCGCCGCGTGCTCCAGGTCCTCCGCCGTCTTGATCAGCTGGTGCGCATCCCGGGTCAGCTTCCCGGCATGTTCGCCGTTGGTGACTTCCCGGTCATCGGCCACCCGGGACTGGCCCAGGGCTATCACCCGGCAGAAGGCAGCCGAGCGCTCCAGCGCAACGTCGAATTCGCCGTCGAACGCCCCGGAAAGAATAGCATCCGCCATGGTTTTCAGCTCGTCCGCACCGGGCGGCTCGGCAACACCGGCCACGGCGTGCGAGACCTGGGCGGTGTCCTTGCCGGCCTTGAAATAGACTGAGATGCGCTCCGGATCCCGCTGGGTGGCGGTGCGCAGGGCGTAGAGACGCCAGAGCGCTCCGGGCAGCGACCGGGCCGGGCTCTCCGACCAGAGCTCGGCCAGGACCTCCAGCCCCTGCTGGTCCGCCAGCTTCACCAGCCGCCGCGTCACGGCCGGATCATCGCTCGTGCGGCCGCGATGGACCAGCGCCTGCGCGGCAAGATGGGCGGCCTCGGAGACCCGGGCCGGGTCCGCACCACCGGCGAAGGGCTCAAAGTCAGCTGGTGCAAAAGGCTTCGGCTTATGCGGCCGAGGGGCACTGGATGCTGCTTCTTCGCTCATGTCCCCGACACTACTCCTCCGTGTTTCCATGGTCGAGATCCGCGGCATACCGGGGTCTGCGGCGGATTCCCAAGCGCGGCGGAGTGTGCGCTATTCTAGATACCGTCCGCGGCATGTATTTTGCAGCGGACGGTCGGGGCCTTTAGCTCAGTTGGTAGAGCATCGGACTTTTAATCCGTGGGTCGTGGGTTCGAGCCCCACAGGGCCCACCGTTGTTGCAGGTCAGAGGCGTAATTGCTTCTGGCCTGCTTCTGTTTTCACGGCGCACGGTCCACAATTAGCAGCATGGACGTGTCCGAAGATACAGCGCGCGAGAAGAAGC
>JBBRKU010000630.1:0-1787 GCA_038231735.1 Actinomycetales bacterium
GGTATACGGTCGAACGCCTACTTGGACAAAGTTGGCGCTGTCCCACGCGACCTTCAGGGCCTCGGATCCGACGGATTCAATGATGTCCAAGACACGGTCCGGCGTATCACCATAGATGTCCTTTTCGTTTTCGTGCAGCAGCACGATGCCGGCTCTCTCGGCCTCGTCGGCCAGCAGCCGCATCCGGGTCAGAACGTCGTCACGGATATCTTCCACCGGTACGCCGGCGCCCCGGTAGAAAGAGAAGATCCGGACGTATGGCGTCTGGAGTGTGTGGGCCACCCGGATCACCCGGCGCAGCCGTTCGACTTCCTCCTCCGGCTCAATGGCAACGTCCACCTTGCCGATGGGTGAGGCCACGGCGGAAACGCCCAGGCCCCTCTTGTCCAGGACATTCTTCAGCTCATCCGTGCGGCCCTGGTCGAGGTCCACGACGTTGGTCCCCCAGGCGCTGCGGACTTCGATGTTCCGCGCCCCCAGGGCGAGCAGGACGCAGGCCTGAAGTTCGGGATCCGGGTCTATCTCGTCTCCGAACCCGGACAGGGTCCAATTCACAGCATCATTGGCGTTCATTCTTCTCCCACGTTTCCGGGCTGCCGGGTCCTTGCCAGGTACTTCACACCGTGCGGAGGTGACGTGTTTCACGTCTTCAGCCCTCGATCGCAGTCTATCGCCGCCGGCAGGTTATGACAACCGATTGCCAGATAATTGCCGGCGCCTTCAGTCGGCCGGCGTGGGCGCACGTCCGGTTGATTGCCGGATCGTCAGATGAGTGGGCAGCTTGGCCAGCTGCCGAACGGACGGAGAACCGTTGGCCAGCCTGGCCAACAGCATATTTGTGGCGACCCGTCCCGCCTGCTCCATCGGTGCGGTAATGGTCGTCAGCGGCGGATTGCAGAAATCCGCCCCAAAAATATCGTCGCAGCCCACAATGCTGACGTCCTCCGGAACGCCCACTCCCCGGGCGATGAACCGCTGGAGCATGCCGATGGCCAGCAGATCGTTGAAAGCCAGGCAAGCGGTGGCGCCGCTGATGAGCATGGCGTCCGCCGCCGCGGCCCCGGACGTCAGTTTCGGTGAGTAGGGCCCGATCCGCTGGGTCTGGACGCCATGCCGCGCCGCCGCGGCTTCGAAAGCCTGCCAGCGCCACTGGCTCGTCCAGGACCGGGCCGGTCCGGAAATGAACGCAATTTTCCGGTGGTCGAGCGAGACGAGGTGTTCCACGGCTTGCTGGACCCCGATCGGAGTATCGATGAGCACGGTGGGGATATCCGAATCATTGCGGTTGATCGTCACCAGGGGTATCCGTGCCGCAGCCTCCGCGAGCACGGCTTCGGAAAGGCGCGACGCGGCGAGGATGATGCCATCTGCCGCCATCGCAACCCGCTCCAACGCGGTGAGTTCGACCTCCGCCGATTCCTCCGTATCCACCAGAAGCTGGCGAAAGCCGGCCGCCTTCAGCTGCTCCTGTGTACCCCGGATGATGTCGAAATAGAACGGATTGGTGATGTCCGGAACCAGCAGGGCAACCGCACCCGTCCGCAGCGAAGACGTCCCCCGGATACCGGAGTTGGGAATGTAGCTCAGCTCATGGGCGGCCTTGATGACCAATTCCCGGGTCTTGGCGCTGATCCGGTCGGGTTGGGAGAGTGCGCGGGAAACTGTCGATGTGGCAACACCTGCCCGCGCTGCGACGTCGTGGATTGTGGCCCGCTTGGGGGCGTCTGTACTGGGCAATTCTCCTCCTCGGTTACGCGGACGGCCAGGCCTTCCGTCGTGGCCATGGA
>JBBRKU010000631.1:0-1787 GCA_038231735.1 Actinomycetales bacterium
CTCGGCCATCAGGATCTGGAAACACGGCCGGATCCCTAGTGGCCGCGGTGGACGGGGGCGAAGCCGTCGGGTGGCCAGCAGAATCCTGAATTCGTCGACCAGCAGCGGCAAGGTGCGCACGCACAACGCCATGGTGAGAGCCCACTCGTCGGAGGGAAGCCCCAGCCTGCGCAGCGGCGAGCCGAGGACGGCAACTGCCGGCGAGATCTCGGCCACCGGGGTGGTCCAGCCAATAATGGCACTGGCGGCTACCAGGACGAGGGTAATGAGTATCGACTCCAGGTACAGCATGATCCCGCCGCCCAGGAATGAGAGTAGCGCCCCGATCAGCAGGAGGATCCAAAACCACAGGGGAAGTCTGGGCACCGCCGAGATCGGCACCCTCGCCGCGCCGGCCGCGAGGAACACCACAGCCAGACCCGTCAGGGCCGCCGGCCAGCCGGGAATGAAGAGCACAACGGCCACTAGGAGCAGCAGAGCGATCAGTTTGGTGCCCGCCCACAACTCGTGGACCACCGTCCGGCGGGGCAGTTCCCGCATCAGCACGGAACCAACGCCGCCGCGGCGCGGCTGTTTCTTCCTCGGAGACTTTTCCTTCTCCTGCGGCGCCCCTTCGGATGTGCTCACGCCAGCACCCCCTCGTCCAGGACGGCCGTGCGCGAGCAGGCGACGCCCATATCCTCCAGGTCGTGTGAAATCACCATCAGGGACATTCCGTCGCGATGCCTCAGGTCGCCCAGTGTTTCCAGCAGATCCCGCCGGCTCTCCGGGTCCAGACCCGCCAGGGGCTCGTCGAGCACCAGCAGTCGCGGCCGGGATGCCAGGAGCCCGGCCAGGGCTACCCTGCGCATCTGGCCGCCGCTGAGCGCGTCGATACTCCTCTCGGCGAGTTCCTCCGTCAGTCCCACCGCCGCCAGGGATTTCAGTACGAAACTGAGGGCCTCCCGCGATGTAATGCCCCCGCGGCCGACCGCGGAACCGCGCTTCCCGACCCCGGAACCCCGCTGGCCGGCCGCGGCCAGGATGTCCTCGGCCACCGTTGGCCGCTGCAGCTGGAGCCGGGAATGCTGGAACGCCAGGGCGACCGAGCCCACGTGGTCCGCGGTGGCCCGCCCGTCCAGCTCGCAGTCACCTCCCGTCGGCCGGGTCAGCCCGGCCAGCACCCAGGCGAGGGTCGATTTGCCCGAGCCGTTTCCGCCGGTGATCAGCAACCCCTCGCCCGGATACAGGTCAAGGTCCACGCGTTTAAGAGCCTGATGCGCCCATGGGGTGCCGTAACCGTAGGTGTGCTCAACGGCCCGCAGGCGCAGGAGGGGCTCCGTCGTCCCGGTGGCGTGCAGACTGTCCGGTCCGGGCGCCGGCCATTTCTGTGCGGGCGGATCCTTTGCCGCCTGGACTGTTGCGCGGGGTTCCGGCGCCGGGCCGGTGATTTGCCGTCCGGGTTCATCGGAGATGATCCGGCCCTCCGACATCCGGATCACGCGGTCCGCCCGTGCGGCCTCCGCCGCAGAGTGCGTCACGTGGAGCACTGTCATCGGAAACCGCCGTGGCAGTCCGGCCAGCAGATCGAGCAGGCTTTCCCTGCCCTCGGCGTCGACCATGGCCGTGGACTCATCGGAAATCAACAGCGACGGGCGGCGCATCAGGGCGGTTGCCACGGCCAGCCGCTGCAGCTGTCCGCCGGAGAGGGAAGCCGTCGGCCGCTCCGCCAGACCCGCCAGACCGACGGCTTCCAGCGCCGCCTCCGGGTTGGCCTCGAATCCTTCGGGCAGCCCCCAGATCAGGTC
>JBBRKU010000632.1:0-1783 GCA_038231735.1 Actinomycetales bacterium
CCCCTGCTGGTGCCGAGCATCGGCGCCTGCGCCGAAAAATGCACAGCGTGCGGCGATGTCTGCCCCACCGGCGCCATTCGCCCCTTCACCTGGCAGGACAAACGCTACAAGCTCAAGATGGGCCTGGCCAATGTCAACCGCTCCACCTGCGTGGCCTACAACGGCGGGCGTGACTGCATCGTGTGCGCCGAGGTCTGCCCCTACTCTGCCGTGATTTTCAAAGACACGTTCGACGACACCCTGCCCAAAGACCCCACCCTGCCCCTGGATCACAAAGATCTCAATGGCAAGGAGGACAACCGGGGCCGCATGAAGCGCGTGCCCACCGTGGACGAAAAGCTCTGCACTGGGTGCGGAATCTGTGAATACCACTGCCCGGTGTTGCCGGATCACTCCATCGTGGTCTATACCTTCCAGGAGGACCGTGAATTCAAGGAGCCGACCGAGCGTCCTCTGGACGGCTTCCTGCGCGCCAACTGGGACCAGCGCAAGGACATCGGCAAGGATGCCGAGTACGCCCACACCATTGAGGAGTTCCAGAAGCATATCGGCCTGGACGGACCCCAAGGCGCGTCTTCCGGAACTGCGGGATATAACCCCAACCCGGCCCCCGGACAGTAAAATGAACATAACGACCTAGCCCCCGATTCCTGCCTTTGCAGAATATGGGCAGGCTGAAGGTTATCAGGCTGGAGCCATCATGACCATTGCCGCCTGGACATCAGCGGACTGGTGTTGCACCTGCTTTCCGCTTCCCGACCCGGACACGGAGGTTGTGGAGATGGACACTATCGTCTCCGCCCTATTCCAGCACGCCTCCCGGATCACGGAGGCCGATAGAACGGCCCTGGGGCCGGCGATGCACGTAGCGCACATCCTGGTAACCCGTCAGGGGGCGGATGGCCTCTGGCCTGCGCGTCTGAACCTGCGCACCGGGTACGCGGTCGGAGAGAAGCGCAGCGCCGCGCCGATACGGCTGATGCGTTGGCTTAACCAACTGCTCTTCTCCACGGAGTTCGGTCCGACCATACGTCATGCAGCCTCCGGGCATCCGGACCTGCAGGAACTGACATGTCCCCTTCCATTCATCCCAGAGGAGCCGTCTATTACGGAGGAACCTTGGGATGAGGACGATTTGCAACACACTCAGGGTGAGTAGAGGATACCAAACGCACGTTCTTCACCTGCGCTAACACCGCAGAAGGAGCATCTTACCATGCAATTCGATGACCAACTCGACTACTACAAACAACAGAGCCAGGAGAAGCCGCTCAGCCGCCGCGACTTCATGCGCGTCCTCACCGTTGCCATCACCGCCGGCCCCGGCCTGGTGACCGCCGCACTCTCCGGTATTGCCCTCACACGCACCCAGCGCGCTGAGGCCGCACGGGCCGTGATCGACGGCATAGGCAAGCTGCCCAAACGCAAGCTTGGCGCGCATCTGGGCGACATGATGGTCACCCCCATCTGCATGTCCATGGACTGGAACCGCGAACTGTTCGGCCCATCCGTCGAAATGGGCATCAACTTCATTCACAAGGCCGGCTACTGGGGCTCCCCGGAGCAGATCCCCGTGGAAATCCGAAACCTGCCCCGCGAGTCCTACTACACCGACATCACCGTCGATACCACCAGCCCCGGCCATGACCCGGACAACTTCGATCAGGCGTATAGTCAGGTCAAGGATACGCTGAAGAACAATGGCCTCAAGTACTACGACATCTATCGCGCCCACTGGGGCTGGCACACGCCAGACAAGGTTCCGGCGGCCAACAACACCTCC
>JBBRKU010000633.1:0-1777 GCA_038231735.1 Actinomycetales bacterium
GCATCGCAGAGTGCATCGGGCGTGAGCGACCCGGGGGCCGAAAGGACGAATTCGTCCAGAACGCCCCCGTTCACGGGATGTACATGGATGCTCAGGATATTGATGTCCAGCCGGGCCAGCGACCGTGTGATGCGTTCCAGGGCGCCCGGTTCATCCCGCAGGATCGTTCGGGCTCGCCACAGGGCGGGGGAGTCCCGCAGCACTTGGCGCTGCCGGATGGCGGCGGCGTGGATCCATGGCCGCAGCAGTCTCCCCGCGGACGGCTCGGCGATCCAGATCACCAGGACCGTTGCTGTGACGGTCAGGACCAGCACCTTCAGCAGGTAGGGCAGCCCGGTCTGGACGACGGCGGCATGCACCGCCAGTTCGATCGGCAGCATGAGTGCGATGTTGGCCAGCGTAAGCCGGGACCTTGGCGGTTCCGGCAGCTGTCCGCAAGCATCACAGGTCAGGGCTTCCGTTGCTGCCGCGCGTCGGTTTCGCTTCATGCCTCCAGTGTTCCCTGCCGCTGTTACGGTCCGGTTGCAGGCCGGTCACAATCACGGGAACCGTCCCCGCCTTTGCCGCCCGACGTCACGGACATACGGTCCCGCGGGCCTTACGCCAGGTCTTTGCCCCTGGTCTCGGGGAGGCGGGAGATCACCAGGACGCTGATGAGCAGAAGCAACACGGCGTACAGATCGAACATCACGCCCAGGTGGATGGAGCCCAGCCACTGCTGCAGGTACGGGGCGGTGCCGCCAAAGGCGGCAACGCAGATGGAGTAGGGGACGCCGACGCCCACGGTGCGGATGCTGGTGGGGAACAACTCGGCGTAGACGGCCGGGACGATGGAGGCGCTGCCGGCAATAAAGATCAGCATGACGGACATGCTTACGGCCAGCTGCCAGGCGGAATCGCGCAGCAACCAGGTCATCGGGAAGTGCAGGACGGCTGTGCCAATTGCGCTGGTAAGCAGCACCTTCTTGCGGCCGATAAGATCGGAAAGCCTGCCCCACAGCGGCAGGGCGATCAGAAAAACGACGTTGGCGATGACGCCGGCCCACAGCGCCTGGCCTCGGTCAACTCCCAGCGCGGTGGCCGCGTAGGTGGGAGCCACGACGCCCCAGATGTAGTAGACCACCGTCAGGCCAACGGTCAGGCCTATCACCTGCATCGCCTGCTTGCGGTACCTGACGATCTGAGGCCAGATCGGGGCCTTCCTGACGGATTTCAGGCCGGATTTGAAGACCTCGGACTCGTGCATTCCGGCGCGCATGATCAGCGCGTACAGACCCAGGACGGCACCGATCAGGAACGGCACGCGCCAGCCCCAGGCCAGCATCTCCGCCTTGGGCAGAGCGAGCGTCAGCACGGCGCCCAGCAGGGTGCCGAACAGGATGCCGATGGTGCCGGAGAAATAGATCAGCGTGGCCCAGAAACCGCGCTTTTCCTTGGGCGCCATTTCGGAGAGGTAGGTCTGCGACGAGGGGAGCTCGCCTCCGTGGGCCAGGCCCTGGATCAGGCGGGCCGCCAGCAACAAAGCCGAAGCCCACACGCCGATGGAGCTGAAGGTGGGGATCAGGGCCAGCATCAGGGAGCCGAACGACGCCAGCCCGACCGCCACCGTCATGGACGTCTTGCGGCCGACCCGGTCACCTATCCAGCCAAAGACAAAGCCGCCGAACGGGCGGGCAACAAAGCCGACGGCGAGGATCGCCAGCGTGGACAGGATGGCGGAGGTGGGGTCGGCATTATTAAAAAGCTGGCCGGCAAAGAACGGCGCAAAGGTGGCGTA
>JBBRKU010000634.1:0-1752 GCA_038231735.1 Actinomycetales bacterium
GGGCAGATCTCCACTCTCGGCGGGAGGGGTGCGTCGCCTAACGGGCCGACCGCTGGCTAAGCTGGAACCATGACAACAAGCGAACTACCGGCACCCTCCAGCATCGTCGGCATCATCCGTGCGGACGGCCGCATCCCCGACCAGCTCCGCGACATCAGCATCACCCGGGGCTGGTCCAAGCAGGCCGAGGGATCGGCGCTGATCGAGTTCGGCAACACCCGGGTGCTGTGCACGGCGTCGCTGACTGCCGGAGTCCCGCGCTGGCTCAAGGGCGAGGGCCAAGGCTGGGTCACCGCCGAATATGCCATGCTGCCGCGGGCCACGAACACCCGCTCGGACCGTGAATCCGTCAAGGGCAAGATCGGCGGTCGGACGCACGAAATTTCCCGGCTGATCGGCCGCTCGCTGCGGTCCATCATCGATACCAAGGCGCTGGGGGAGAACACCATCGTGCTGGACTGCGACGTGCTGCAGGCCGACGGCGGCACCCGCACCGCGGCGATCACCGGTGCCTATGTGGCCCTTGCGGACGCAGTGCGGTACGCCCGGGAGAATAAGATGATGGCCAAAAACGCCCAGCCGTTGCTCGATACCGTGGCCGCCGTGTCCGTGGGCATCATCGACGGTGTGCCAATGCTGGATCTTCCCTATGTGGAGGACGTCCGGGCCGAGACGGACATGAACGTCGTTGTCACCGGATCCGGCAAGTTCGTTGAGGTTCAGGGAACCGCCGAGGGCGCGCCGTTTGACCGGGATGAGCTCAATGCCCTGCTGGATCTTGCCCTGCTGGGCACCGCCCAGCTGGCCCAGATCCAGCGCGACACCCTCGGACTCTGAACATGGAGCCGAAGCCGCGGCTGGTGCTGGCCACGCACAACCAGGGCAAACTGCGGGAACTGCGCGAGCTCCTGCGTGGCCAGGTTCCCGGCCTGGACGTCGACCACCAAGTGGTCGATGCCGCCGCCGTCGGGGCCCCTGACGTTGCGGAAACCGGGGTCACCTTTACGGAAAATTCCCTGCTCAAGGCCCGGGCCGTGGCCGAAGCGACGGGATTGGTGGCCGTCGCCGACGATTCCGGTCTGGCCGTGGACGTGCTCGGCGGTGCGCCCGGGATTTTCTCCGCCCGGTGGGCAGGCCGGCACGGCGACGACGAGGCCAACCTGGAGCTGCTGCTGGCCCAGCTTGCGGACATCGATGAGATGCACCGCGGCGCGCAATTTGTCTGCGCGGCCGCTCTGGCCGTTCCTTCCGCCGCCGGAGGCACCGCCGTCGAGCACGTTGAAACTGGGGAACTTCCGGGCGTGTTGCTGCGCGAACCGCGCGGAACGGGCGGCTTCGGCTACGATCCGATCCTGAGCCCGGATGGACTCTGTGTCAGCTGCGCCGAGCTGGCCCCCGAGGAAAAGAATGCCATCAGCCACCGCGGCCAGGCCTTCCGGAAACTGCTGCCGCACATCATCGCCGCCCTTGAGGGCCGGCGGTAGTTCGGCGCCCTAGTTCAGCTGAGCCTTCAGTTCTCCGCGGCGCCCTTGGCCCTGCGCTTGGCCAGGTAGCCCTTGGTGAATTCGACGATGATCGGGATCACCGAAATGAGCACGATGGCGATGAAAATGATGTCCAGGTTTTCCTTCACCCCGGGTATCTTGTCGCCGAGGATGAAGCCGAGCAGCGTCACGCCGCCGGCCCAGAGCACAGCGCCGATCGCGTTGTAGAGCACGAAGTGGCGGCGGCTCATCCGGGCTACGCCCACAA
>JBBRKU010000635.1:0-1742 GCA_038231735.1 Actinomycetales bacterium
AGCTGCCGCCGGTACCCGAGTTGAGCATGGGAGGGTTCATTTGTTCCCATCCCCGTCGTCCCGGCCGCCCCTATTGTCCGCATCGCCGTCGTTGCGGGGCGGAGCGGGAGCCATCCTCGGCGGAGCCGGCCGGACGCTCGGCCTGGGTGCCGGTGGAGGTGCTGGTGCCGGAACGACGGCCGCCGGGGCCGTTGGCGGTGCGGACGACGGCCGAGCGGGCGGCGCCGTCGTGGTCGGCGACGGCGTCACGGACGGCAGGGGGGAGGAGGCCGGGCTTGGCGTGCCGGTCACCGGAGAGGCGGGCGACGGCGGCGTCGACTGCTGCGGATAGCCGCCGCAGGCTGAGAGCAGAAGTCCCGCGGCCAGCGACGCGCCGGCCAGGACAGGACGTAGTTTTTTCATGGCAGGTTCCTTCGGAAGAACCCCGCGTGAGCCGCGGGGCTTGCCCCTAACTACGATTCCGGCGCCCCGGTGGTTCACCGCCGTCGGATGCCGTCGGTGAACTAGCTGGTGGCGGGGAGGTCGGCCCTCAGCGCCGTCTTTCCGGTGTTCGCCCAACGGATTTCGACGCTGCGGATGTGGTCCAGCGGAATGCCGACGGTCGCCGTCGGACTCACGACGCTGCCCGCTCCTGCGGTCCAGCTTGCGGCCACGGTTTCCTTGCCGGCGGTATCCGTCACCACCAGGAGGTAGGGCTTGCTGCCCGCGTCGGCCGTACTGCCGGGAGCCGCTGCCACCCCCGCTTCCGGCGTGGTGTCAGGCAATGACGGTCCCGGTACGGCCGCCGGATCCGGATAGACCGCTCCCGAGGTCGCGCCCGCATAGGTGCACGTCCAGTCCAGCTGAGTTCCCCAGCCAACACTGCGGATGGAGCCGACGGCCGTGATGGGGCTGGCCGTCACCGTCGCGAACCTCAGAGGGGAACCAGCCTCCTTAGTCTGGACCGCCGGGCCGGGGCTGTTGACCGCAAGGGTGACGCCCGCGGCGGCCGCGGCGGATCCGACGGCCAGGGCGGCGGCCAGCGCGGCATTGCGCAGCCGCCGGCGCCTGACCTTGGCGGCAAACCCGGACAACACCGTCCCGGGCAGCTCCGTTGGGGCCAGCGTACCCACCCCGGGCTCATCCCCGGCCGGGCCGGCCAGCGACAAGGCCTCATAGGCGGGCAGCCCAACCAGGATTCCCGGCAGGCCAGCCAGTTCCGCCACCGCGGCAGAACACTCGGCGCAGCCGGCCAGATGAAGCTCAAACTCGCGACGCTCCTGGGGAACCAGCGAACCCAGAACATAGGCAGCATCCCAGTCACGGTAGATGTCTCCGGCGTACTCTTCCCTGTTCATTCGGTCACTCCTTTCTCCTGTAACGCCAGACGCAGCGCGCGCAGTGCGTAGTGCAGCCGGGATTTGACGGTCCCCTCCGGGATGCCCAGCCGGGCCGAAATTTCCCGGGTGGATTCGGCCCGATAGTAGCTGAGCACGACCACCTCGCGGTGTTCCTGCGACAACGAGGCCAGAGCCTCGGAAATCAGCCAGCTGTCCAGGATCCGGTCGGTGTCATCCGTGCGGGCCCGCTCGGGCAGCTCGGCGGTGCCGATTTCGTGGCGTTTGCGTGCACTGCGCCAGTCATCCAGTACCAGATTCCGGGAAACAGTAAACAGCCATGCCCTGACGGCAGGCTCCGGTCTGGCCAGTACCTCCGGCCGCTGCCAGGCCCGGAACAGGGCCTCCTGCACCACATCCTCCGCC
>JBBRKU010000636.1:0-1710 GCA_038231735.1 Actinomycetales bacterium
AGTTCGGCGAGGTTGGTGCGGGTCTGCAGATGGCACCCAACGCCACCCGCGTCCTGCAGCGCTGGGGTCTGCTTGAGAAGGTGGTGGCGGTCGGCGTCAAGCCGAAGAACCTGGTCTTCCGGGACGCCCTGACGGGCGAGGAGCTCACCCGCCAGGTCCTGGACCAGGACTTCGAGGAACGCTACGGTGCCCCCTACGTGGTGGTCCACCGCAGCGACCTGCACAAGGTTCTGCTGGAGGCGTGCCGTAGCGCCGGAGTGAAGCTGATCAATGATGTCCACATCGAAAGCGTTGAAACGGTGGATGACCGGGGCCGTGCCGTGAGCAGTGCGGGCAAGGTCTACTCCGCCGACGTGGTCCTGGGCGCGGACGGACTGAAGTCCACCTTGAGGGCGGCCGTGGCGGCAGATGCGCCGGTGGGGTCGGCCTACGTGGCCTACCGCGGAACCATCCCCATCGATGAGGCCACCAGCCAGGAGGACCTGGAGGACGTCGTCGTCTATCTTGGACCGAATTGCCACCTGGTCCAGTACCCGCTGCGCAAAGGCCAGCTGCTGAATACGGTCGCTGTCTTCAAATCCCCGTCCTTTACCCGCGGCGAGGAGCAATACGGCGGCGTCGACGAGCTGGAGGCCGCCTACAAGGACTGCGTGCCGCGCGTCCGCGACGCGCTGGCCAATCTGGGCCGGAACATCCGCTGGCCCATGTACGACCGTGAACCCATCGAAAACTGGGTCAGCGGCCGGACGCTGCTGATCGGCGATGCCGCGCACCCGATGCTGCAGTACCTGGCCCAGGGCGCTTGCCAGGCCCTGGAGGATGCGGCCGTCCTGCAGGACGTCACCAGAGCGTCGGTCTTTAGCGACGCCGGGACGGACAACGCGGCCTGGGACGGTGCGCTGAGGGACTTCCACCGGCTCCGGGCAGCCCGGACGGCCCGGGTGCAAAGGACCGCCCGGACCTGGGGCAAATCGTGGCACGTCTCCGGCATAGGCCGGGTGCTGCGCAACATGCTCTTCACAAGCCGCAGGGCTGACGACTTCCACTACACCGACTGGCTCTATGCCCAGGACACGACGGCGGCAACAGGGCTAGGCGTGGCGGCTGCCGGGGCAGCCCGCCAGCCGGTAAGGTGCTGACAGATAGACACAGACGCATAGACAAAGACGCATGGACAAATGGGGGACGGGTCGAATGACCCGGCCCCCATTTGCTCGGCAGCGGACTATCATCCGGCAGAGGGCCATCCTCCGGCAGAGGACCCGACGGCGAGTGGCGCCCTCGTCGTTCCTTCCCCGTTACCGCCCCCGGGCCTGGAGCTCGCTGGATAGGCGTCCCAGCGGCGGGGACCGGTGCCGCCGGCGCCCAGCTGGTCCTCCGGGTTCTGCAGCCGGCACGCCTTCAGGCTCAGACAGCCGCAGCCGATGCAGCCGTCCAGGTCCCGCCGGAGATGCTCCAGCGACTCGATGCGCGAATCAAGCTCGGCGCGCCACAGCCGGGAGAGTCTGGACCAGTCGCGCTTGGTGGGGGTGCGGGCCTCCGGCAGCGAATCCAGCGCCGCGCGGATGTACCTCAATGGGATGCCCACGCGCTGCGAGACCCGGATGAACGCCACGCGCCGCAGCGTTTCCCGGCGGAACCGCCGCTGGTTGCCGGAGGTCCGCTCGGAGGAGATGAGCCCATTGCGTTCGTAGAAATGCAGGGCCGACG
>JBBRKU010000637.1:0-1695 GCA_038231735.1 Actinomycetales bacterium
AGTCGGTCAACTTTGCCGCTGTCGATGTCCCGTATCAACTGTTCAAACTGCGGCCGGGTCTTGCCACTGGTGGCGCTGATCGAGTTGTCAGCATAGAGCTGTGGATCGTCCCAGCCTTTGGCCTGCGCGAGCATGCGACACGCTGCCTCTTGCCGTTGCACCGCGGCTTCCAGCCCGCTCTTGTCTTCGGACTGCCTGACGTAAAGCGCTGTGTTTCCCATGCCATAATTCTAGCCCTTAGAACCAAGCACAGTTGACAATTGGCACCATCATGCCGATTTCCTTGCGCCCGGCGGATTCCATCAGCTCGCGCTTGGCCATGTCCCGGACATCCTGCGCCTGCGCCCGCATGACATCGGCCAGCGGAGTGCCACGCTGGACCGCAACAATGATGCCGTCCACGAAGCGGACCAGCGGGGCCAGTCGGGTCCGCTGCGAAAACTGGGTGAGGGCCTCCACCAGGGGCGTTCCGCTGCGCGTCTGCGCCAGCACCATCCCGAACTCCTTGGCCAGTTCGCCCTGCGATGACCTGCAGACCCGCTCCAGCGCACCGGTGGCGCTCTCGCCCGCACTGACCGCGAGCGCCATCAGCTCGGCCAGCCCGGGGAATTCTGCCAGCATCTTGGCCTCGCGGCGTTTGATCTGCACGGACAGCAGGTAGTCCTTGAGCAGGAACGCGCCCAGCGCCAGACCCGCCACGCTGACCAGCGAGATGGCCAAGCTGAAGCGGCCCGCCGCTGCGGACAGTACGACCGCGACGACTGCCAGCACCAGTCCTCCCGCGGCCCACACCAGCTGACCGGCCCGGAAGTCCAGCGCATTCTGGCTCCGTCCGGCCTGCTGCAAACGCACGCTTAGCGCCGCGGTGCCGAGGTTGTAGCGGCCCAGCCAGCCGACGGCGTCCTTCAGGACGGCGCGCAGGATCCGTTCCAGCGGGCCAAAAAGCGTCACCGGTCCCTCCGCATCCCGCAGCAGCCCGGATTGGGAGGCCACCGAGCGCAGCTGCGGCTCGATCCGCTCGGCAAAGGTAGGCCGGCGCATGAACGGCAGCCGGACCAGCACCAGCCAGAGTCCGGCACCCAGCAGCAGGCCGGCGGCGACCTCCAGTCCCGTCTGGGAGGTCACCGCAGCACCCGCTCGTCCGGTGGCAGCGCACCGATCCGCAGCATCACGCGGTAACAGACCAGCGATACTCCCACCCCGCCCACCAGCACCGCCCATCCTGCACCGGAGTTATAGGCCGCGATGGCTTCCGGCCGGGTGGCGACCAGCATCAGCACCAGCCAGGGCGCGGCGATAGCCAGCCTGGCCGCATTCACCGTCCATGACTGCCGGGCCTCGAGCTCGCTGCGGGTCCGCGCGTTCTCGCGCAGGAATTCGGCGAGCGTCCCCAATAACCGTCCCAGATCGGACCCGCCCACTTCGCGGGTCAGCCGAAGGGCCTCGATGATCCGGTCCGCCACCGGATCGGCCAGTCGTTCCTTTAGCGCCTCCAGCGCGCCGTCGAACTGCCCGCCAGCGCGGTAGTCCGCACCGAAATCCCGGAAGAAATGGCGCAGCTCCCCCGGGCCCTTGTTCCCCAGCTGCGTCAAAGCCTCCGGAAGGGACAGACCCGCCCGGATGGCCGAACGCAGGTGGTCCACGACGTCAGGCCACAATTGCCGCAGAAGCGCCGTCCGCCGTCGTGCCCTCCAC
>JBBRKU010000638.1:0-1686 GCA_038231735.1 Actinomycetales bacterium
AAGGATCGTGCCACAGCCCCTGCTCCTTGGCGTAGGCCTCGACCAGAGCCAGCTGCTCCTCATCACGGCCGGTCAGGCGCAGGTAATCGATGGTGACCTGATCGATCGGGAACATCGCTGCGGTGGAGCCGAATTCGGGGCTCATGTTGCCGATGGTGGCACGGTTGGCCAGCGGAACCTCGGCCACACCCTCGCCGTAGAACTCCACGAACTTGCCGACGACGCCGTGCTTGCGCAGCATTTCGGTGATGGTCAGCACCACGTCGGTGGCGGTGGCTCCGGCCGGAATGGCACCGGTGAGCTTGAAGCCGACGACGCGCGGGATCAGCATCGAGACGGGCTGGCCCAGCATGGCCGCCTCGGCTTCGATGCCGCCCACGCCCCAGCCCAGGACGCCCAGGCCGTTGACCATGGTGGTGTGCGAGTCGGTGCCGACGCAGGTGTCCGGGTAGGCACGCAGGGTGCTGGTCCCGTCCGTTCCGGCGATCTGCCGGGTCATGATGGTCCGGGCCAGGTACTCGATGTTGACCTGGTGCACAATGCCCATGCCCGGCGGAACGACCTTGAAGTCATCGAAGGCACTCTGGCCCCAACGCAGGAACTGGTAACGCTCGCCGTTGCGCTGGTATTCGATCTCCATATTGCGCTCGACGGCGCTGGCGTTACCGAAGACGTCGATCTGCACGGAGTGGTCTATCACCATTTCGGCGGGTGCCAGCGGGTTGACGCGCTTCGCGTCACCGCCGAGCTCCTTGACGGCCTCACGCATGGTGGCGAGGTCAACGACGCAGGGAACGCCCGTGAAGTCCTGCATGATCACGCGGGCCGGGGTGAACTGGATCTCGGTGTCCGGCTGGGCGTCCGGCTTCCAGCTGGCCAGGGCGCGGACGTGATCCGCGGTGATATTGGCACCGTCTTCGGTGCGCAGCAGGTTTTCCAGCAGTATCTTAAGGCTGAACGGAAGGCTTTCGGAGCCTTCAACGGAATTCAACCGGAAAATCTCATACTCGGTCCCGGCTACATTAAGTACGCCTTTGGAACCAAAGCTGTCCACATTAGTCATAATTGGACTCCTCTCGCCACAGCTTTTATCTTGCCACGCGGCGGTTGACCCGCTAGTTAGGTCAGCCTTAGTAACGGCTTCCCGGCGTGAGCAGGGCAACCGATTCCAGATGGTGGGTGTGTGGATACAGGTCGAAGGCCCGCAGCCGGGCCAGCTCCCAGCCGGCGCGCCGGAAGTAGCCCAGGTCGCGGGCAAAGGAGGCCGGATCGCAGGAGACGTAGGCGATGGCGCGGGGCCCGGAGTCGATGAGCTGGCGCACAACCGATTTGCCGGCACCGGCGCGGGGTGGGTCCAGTACGACGGCGTCGAAGCGGCGGCGCTGGGCGCTGAGCACACGCTCCACCCGTCCGCGCTGGATCTCCACGTGGGCGGCGCCGTGCAGGTTGTAACTGTGCAGGTTCTTGCGGGCGTCGCGGCTGGTCCCGGCCGAACCCTCGACGGAGAGAACGGTCCCGGCGGGGCCGACGGCGTCTGCCAGCGGGGCGGTGAACAGCCCTGCCCCGGCATACAGGTCCGCGACGGCGGCGCCCTGATCCAGGTATCCCCCGGCCTGCAGATACTCCAGTGCCGCGCCGGTAAGCACCTCGGGGGCCCGGCGGTGGATCTGCCAGAAGCCGTCGCCG
>JBBRKU010000639.1:0-1667 GCA_038231735.1 Actinomycetales bacterium
CTAGGTATGGTTGAGCAGGACCGAGAGTCCGACTGAAGCAGCGAGGGCGACAATTCCGCCCGCGGCTGTTTTCATCAAAACTGCGGGAGCTTCCTCCACCTGCGCCGAACGAAGATTCCGCCCGCGGTAGATCAAACATCCGGCGAGGATAACCGTCGATGCCGCCGCTGCAGCGGCTGCCAACCCCAAACCCCAGAGCCGCCCTGAGAGCACCCCCGACGACGATTCGGACCAACCCGTCACCCAGGCCCGCCAGATGAAAAAATCGGCCACGATCATGGCCATCAGGGACCGCCGCCAGGACAGGACGGTGCGTTCGGGCTGTAACCCGGGATCCTGGGCATCGGCGGAACCCGTAACTGGTACTGTCATCGGCCCAGCAGGATCAGCAGCGCAAAGACAAAAGCGGCTGCTGCGACCACGGACGTCATCGTGACCAGGAGCCAGGCGTGCGGAAGCTCGCGCTGGTGACGCATCGCCTGCTCCTGCAAAGACCACCGCCGGTAGGCCTCAACGGCCAGGAGGGCGCCGATCCCGGCCAAAAGCACGCAGAGCACAATACGCACCGGAACCGGCGCAATATTCCGTGCCAGCTGATCTATCGCGATGGAACCGGCAAGTATCGCCAAAGCGGTGCGGATCCACGCCAAAAAGGTTCGCTCATTTGCCAACGAGAACCGGTAATCCGGTCTCGTTCCCGTCCTGCGCCATGACGGCTCCCTCATTACTAACTTCCCTCCACGGCCTGATGGGCTCTTTTTCCCAGTGCGGCTGAAACGGTTCTGAATCCACAGTTGCCGCTGGAGGATTCCGGTGTGTTCGAGCTCCTGGCCGCCACACGGTACCTGTTGCAGTAAGAGTCGTGACACAGGTAAGAGCCGCCGCGCATGACCCTTCCGGCACCGATCGTCGGGCCTGGCGGGTTCACTGTCGGGGAATTCCGGTAATACTTGGGCAAAAACCAGTCCGCACACCACTCCCAGACGTTGCCGCTGACCTCGTAAAGACCGAAACCGTTGGCAGGAAAGGTCTTCACCGGCGCCGTCGCCAGATAGCCGTCCTCCTCCGTATTCGATGTCGGAAAGGCGCCCTGCCAAATATTGCATAAGTGCCCCCCGTCCATTTCCACCAGGTCATTGCCCCACGGGTATCTGTTCCGGTCCAGACCGCCCCGGGCAGCGTATTCCCACTCCGCCTCTGTAGGCAGCCTCCGGCCCGCCCACCGGCAGTACGCCAGGGCATCATTGTGCGAGACCTGGACCACCGGATGATCGGGGATATCGGACCAGTGCGAGCCCCGGCCCGCCGGATGAGCCCAATCAGCGGCGCGGACGTTCAGCCACCACGGGGTCCCGCTCGCCGGGCCCAGAACATCTTCCGGTGGAGCCCGGAGGACCAGGTGGAAGACAGCGGAAGACCCATAGCGTTCGGATTCCGTCCGGTACCCGGTATCCTCGACGAACGCAGAAAACTGCCGATTCGTCACCGCCGTCGTATCCATCCTGAACGGATCAAGCTGAACCTCATGCACCGGCACCTCGCCATCCCCCGGATACCCTTCATCGAAACTGTCGCCCATCAGGAAGAGCCCGCCCGGGATCCCCACCTCATCATGCACGACGCCTGCCCGCGGACCGGGTGGAGGCAGGGCAACAGCAGGGGCAGGC
>JBBRKU010000640.1:0-1667 GCA_038231735.1 Actinomycetales bacterium
ATGATGCTGGACCACTACCAGCAGACCAAGAACCTGCTGGTGAGCTACTCGGAGAACAAGCTCGGGTTTTTCTAGACTGATTCGTTTGGTCCGGGAATCGCCGCCCGGAACCTCCGGACTCCCGCCACGACGGATGAGCTGCGCCAGCACCCCCGGCGCGCTCACTGCCGCACCCTCTTCAACCATCAACAAGCTACCCTAAGGACATCACCCATGACGACCATGAACGCAGCTGTAGTTACGAGATTCGGCCAGGACCTGAGCATCCACGAGGTCCCCATCCCGCAGCCCGGCCCCGGGCAGATTCTGGTGAAGCTCATCGCCAGCGGTGTCTGCCACACGGATCTGCACGCAGCGGAGGGCGACTGGCCCGTCAAGCCGAGCCCGCCGTTCATTCCGGGACATGAGGGCATCGGCGAAGTTGTCGGCCTCGGTGACGGCGTCAGCGACGTGGCCATCGGCGATCTGGTGGGCAATGCCTGGCTGGCGTCCGCCTGTGGCGAGTGCCAGTACTGCCTGACCGGCTGGGAGACGCTGTGCGAGTCGCAGCAGAACAGCGGATACAGCGTGGACGGCTCCTTCGGGGAGTACATGATTGTGGACGCCCGCTTCGCGGCCCGCATTCCTGCCGGCGCGGACCCGGTGGAGATTGCTCCGCTGCTGTGCGCCGGCGTTACGGTCTACAAGGGACTGAAGATGACCGAGGCCCGTCCGGGCCAGTGGGTTGTCATTTCCGGCATCGGCGGACTGGGCCACATCGCGGTCCAGTATGCCAAGGCGATGGGCCTGCGCGTGGTGGCGGTCGACGTCGCCGATGACAAGCTCGCGTTGGCCAAGAAGCATGGCGCCGAGCTCACCGTCAACGCCGTCGACGAGGACCCGATTGTGGTCATCCAGGCTGCCACCGGCGGAGTGCACGGCGTGCTGGTGACAGCGGTGCACCCCTCCGCTTTCGGCCAGGCCATCGGCATGACCCGCCGCGGCGGAACCATCGTCTTCAACGGCCTGCCGGCGGGCGATTTCCCGGCACCGATCTTCGAGATCGTACTCAAGGGATTGACCGTGCGGGGGTCCATTGTGGGAACCCGCCAGGACATGAAGGAAGCCCTGGAGTTCTACGCCCGTGGCCAGATCCACCCGACCGTGTCCTCCCGTGACCTGGGCGAGATCAATGCAGTCTTCGATGAGATGAAACACGGCAAGATCGATGGCCGGGTCGTCATCAAGTACTGATCATGGCCGCCGCCGATCTTAACGCCGCCGTGACGCTGGCCGCGAAAGCGGCTTCTCGGTGGAGGCGCCGGAGGGCAAGAGGTTTCTGATCCGTTCCCTCCTGGTGGAGGGCTGGACCGCAGCCTCACGTTAACGGGCCGGCGCCCCGACCATCCGCAGCGACGAAGTCCCCGGCCATCCGTGCCGGTGGCTTCGTTGCGGTAGTCGTGCTCGACGCGCCAGCGCATTTTGGCCAGCATGATAGGCCCAGACTCGTTTCCTGGGCTGGGGGGTGGACGTAGCTGAACAGGACCTCGGTGGCACCTTCCTATCCCAGAAGCTCTACTGGGGCGTCGAGTTGCTCGTCGTCGCTCCCGTCGGTGTTCCTGCCGTGCATGTGTGCGTGGGGATGCTGTCCCGGCACCTATACTTCACACCATGATCGATGGACGGCG
>JBBRKU010000641.1:0-1643 GCA_038231735.1 Actinomycetales bacterium
CAGGCCACGACGGCGGCGGTCCGCGCCGTCTACGGGCACCGCGTCGGTTCCGGGGCCGGCTCGCTGGAGCAGGACATTGTGGTGATGGATCCGCATGAGGCCAAGGGCCTGGAGTTCGACGGCGTCATCATCGTTGAGCCTTCGGCTCTCCTGGCGCATACCCGCGGCCGGGTCGGGGACCTTTATGTCTCCATGACGCGCCCCACCCAGCGGCTCCGGCTGATCAGCAGCACGCCGCTGCCGGCGGGAATCGAGCCGTAGCGTCTCGGTGATACGTTCGTGACGTCCCGGGATTGCGGCCCTGACGTCCGGAAGGTGCGGCGGAACTGCTAACTTAGTTCACGTGTCACAGCAACTAGAATCCGTAGCCCAGCAGAACGATCCGACCTTTGCCAATATCTGGCAGGAGCTCAAATGGCGCGGCCTCATCCACGTCTCTACGGACGAGGCGGAGCTGGAAAAGCTGCTCGCGGGGGACCCCGTGACCTACTACTGCGGGTTCGATCCGACGGCACCCAGCCTGCACCTGGGGAACCTGGTGCAGCTGCTGACCATGCGCCGCCTTCAACTGGCCGGGCATAGGCCGCTGGGCCTGGTGGGCGGTTCCACCGGCTTGGTGGGTGATCCGCGGCCGACGGCGGAGCGGACGATGAACACCAAGGAGACGGTCGCCGAATGGGTCGGTTACCTGCAGTCGCAGGTGCAGCGATTCCTCAGTTTTGAGGGCGAGAATGCCGCCCGGATGGTGAACAACCTGGACTGGACTGCGCCGATGAGCGCCATCGATTTCCTGCGCGACATCGGCAAGCACTACCGCGTGGGCACCATGATCAAAAAGGACATTGTGGCCTCGCGGCTGAACTCCGACGAGGGGATCAGCTACGCCGAATTCAGCTACCAGATCCTCCAGGGAATGGACTTCCTGCAGCTGTACCGCAGCTACGGCTGCGTGTTGCAGCAGGGCGGCTCCGACCAGTGGGGCAACCTGACCAGCGGCACCGACCTGATCCGCAAGGTCGAGGGCAAAAGCGTTCATGCGATCGGCACACCCCTGATCACGAACTCCGATGGCACCAAGTTCGGCAAGAGCGAGGGTAATGCCATCTGGCTGGACCCGGCCATGTGCAGCCCCTACGAGATGTACCAGTTCTGGCTGAATACCGCGGACGGGGACGTCGTGGAGCGGCTCAAGGTCTTCACCTTCCTTACCCGCGCCGAAATCGAGGAGCTGGCCGTGGCAGTGGCCGAGCGGCCGCAGGCCCGGGAGGCCCAGCGCCGGCTGGCGTACGACGTCACCTCATTGGTGCATGGCGTGGACGCTACGGAAAAAGTCATCGCTGCCTCCGCCGCGCTTTTTGGCCAGGGTGAACTGGCCGCGTTGGACGCCGGCACGCTGGAAGCGGCGACCAAGGAACTTCCGCGCGCCCACGTGCAGCGCGATGGCCTTGGCATCATTGACCTGCTGGTTGCTTCGGGACTGGCCGCCAGCAAATCGGTGGCCCGGCGGACCGTTGGGGAGGGCGGGGCCTACGTGAACAATGCGAAGATCTCCGATCCGGATGCGGTGATCGACCCGGCGCAACTGCTGCACGGACGGTTCCTGCTGCTGCGCCGTGGCAAGCGCACGCTCACCATCACGGACG
>JBBRKU010000642.1:0-1639 GCA_038231735.1 Actinomycetales bacterium
CTGTACATACAGCCACGCCGGAGCTGACGATGGTCGGAATCTGGAATGGCTGGGGAGAACTGCGCCCCGGGTCCGGCTCAGTCAGCTATCTTTTCGCCACGGACGGAGGGGATCCCCGTGCCGCGCGGGAGGCGGAGGAAACCTTCCGTCGCCTGACGCGGGAGGCAGTGTCTCCGGACGTGGCACGGGCGCGCTGGCAGGACCGCTCCTTGAGCTGCCGCAGCGGGACTACCTGCTGCTGGAGGCCGACGTGCGTGAATTTGCCGATCCGGCGTGGCCCCCAGGATCCGGTTTGGGCTGGACCCCGGGGCTCAGCGGCCCGACGCCGAATCTCATGTGGCCGGAAGACAGCGCCTGGTTCCTGGCCTCGGAGATTGATTTCGATTCGACGTTGATCGGCGGCAGCCGCGGTCTCATCGACGCTGTTGTTGCCGATGCCGCGCTGGAAGCGGCGGAAGTGGACGCCGAAACCGACCTCACTTCGCGCGGCGATGCCCTCAACCCGCCGCCCGCATAGGCACGGCACCTGGCACCGCCGATCCACTCGCGACGTTGCCGTCGGGACGCCACCGTCGTCGGCCACCCGGCCCGGCCGTTCAGTGCTGCGGCGTACGGGCCAGCTCGTGCAGGATGCCGGAGAGCAGATCCACGAAGACCTCCACCTGTGCCGTCCGCTTGTCGTTGAGGAGCAGCGCAAAAATGTTTCTCGCCAGCCTGATTTCCGGAACGTCCAACACCACGATGTGCTTCGGCCGGTAGCGCAGCGCCAGTTCGGGAACGAGTGCGGCGCCCAGACCAGCCGAGGCCATCTCCAGGCTCGCATTGAAGTCGTCGCTGTACGCGGTGACCCGCGGATGCAGATTGCAACTGGCGAACAGCCTTTCAATCACTGTGGCATCGCTGGTGCCCGGATGGTGCATGATCCACGGCATGTCCGACAACTGCGCCGCGGCCACCTCGGCCTTGGGCTGGATGCCCCAGGACTCCGGCAGAACCACGCGGAAATTGTCATCGCCGATCCATTGCCGGTTGACGGTGTGCGGCCAGGCCAGCCCGCCCTGGCCCACCTGGTACACCAGTGCCACATCCAGTTCCCCTCCGGTGCGCAGCCCCTGGATGGTCTGCAACGGTTCCGCCACGGACACCTTCAGGTTGATGCCCAGATCGTGCCAGGCGGCGCTGCCCAGCAGCCGGGGGAGAACATGGGTGGCCAGCGAGGGGAAGATGCCCAGCCGCAGCTCCTGGGTGGTCGTGGCGTGGGTGCGGGAGGAGGCAGCGAGCAGGGCGTCAATATCTGTCAATACCTTCGAGGCGTGCCGGGTCATGACGATGGCGGCTTCGGTGGGCAGGACGCTGCGGGCGGACCGCTGGAAGAGGACGACGCCGGTCTCGCGCTCCAGCGTCGACATCTGCTGGGAGACCGCTGAGGCGGTGTAGCCGAGCCGGTTGGCGGCAGCGGCGAAGGAGCCAAGCCGGGTCACCTCGAGAAGGGTCCGAAGATGGACAGGGTTGACCACTTGCAGTCCTTACGTTAGCGCCGTCATTCCTTTACCCTCTTCAGCCTAAGCTCTGCTGGCGCTGAAGGACGCCTGCGCTTAAATGGCGGCGCCCCGGCACAAGGTCCGGGGCACCGGCTCTC
>JBBRKU010000643.1:0-1627 GCA_038231735.1 Actinomycetales bacterium
ACAATCGTGGTCTCCACGTCGGAGGAAATGCCGGTGCCGCGGGTACGGAACAGTGAGTCCATTTCGTCGAAAAATACGACGACGGCACTCCCATCCGCTGCTTTCTCCCGTGCCCGGGCAAAAATGAGCCGGATCTGGCGCTCGGTCTCCCCAACATACTTGTCCAGCAGCTCCGGGCCCTTGATGTTCAGGAAGTAGCTCTTCATGTCCTTTGACCCGGACTTCTCCGCGGCCCTGGCTGCCAGCGAATTTGCCACCGCCTTGGCGATAAGCGTCTTGCCGCACCCTGGCGGGCCGTACAGCAGGATGCCCTTGGGCGGTTTCAGTCCGTGTTCGCGGTACAGGTCCGGATGCAGGAAGGGAAGCTCGACGGCGTCGCGGATCTGCTCGATCTGCGGCCCCAGGCCGCCGATGTCCTGGTAGGAAATGTCCGGCACTTCCTCCAGGATCAGGTGCTCCACCTCGGAACGCGGCACCTTTTCCAGCGCGTAGCCGGTCCGGGTGTCCACGGAGACGGCGTCGCCCACCCGCAGCCGTCCGGCCTGCAGCGCACCGGAGAGCCGGATGACACGCTCCTCATCCGCGCGGCCGGTCACCAGCGCCCTGTCAGTGCCCAGCAATTCCTTGATCGTCACCAGTTCACCGGTTCGGTCAAAGCCCAGCGCGGCCACCACCGTGAGGGATTCGTTGAGCAGCACCTCCTGGCCCGGGCTGAGCGAGCGGATGTTCACCAGCGGGCTCAACCCCACCCGCATCTTCCGGCCGGCATTGAAGATATCAACGCTTTCCTCCGTGTGCGCCACCCCGCTGGAACCGGCAGTGGGCTGGCGGCGCGGGTTGATCTGCAGGAGCGTGCCGAAGCTGTAGGGCGCCTGGCCGTCCTTCTCCAGCGCGCTCTTCAGCTTGAGGATTTCCGACTTCGCCGTTTCCAGCATGGTGACCAGCCGGGCGTTGTTCTGCGTTGCCGCCGCCAGTTGCTTGTCCACATGCCGCAGCTTGTCGCGCAGGACGTTCAACTGCCGTTCTATGTCCGCGCCCTGCCCCGGCAAGCCCTGCCCCGATGCGGGCAGCAGCTGCCCGGACTGTCCGAAATCCTGGCTGTTTGCGGATGTTGGTTCGCTCACGGTCGTCAAGTCCTTCCGGCTGGAGGCAATCTCTCGTTTTGCTCTTCCCTAGACCCTAGTCGTCTTTACTGGAGTTAACGTCAGGCTCCGCCGATGTGTTTCCTTGTGTGGAGGAGCCACCGGTGCCTCTCTGCACGGTCGATGCCGCCTCGCGCGCTGCCCGGCGGAGTTTCCGGTCCGAGACGGCCCGCTCGCCTACCGAGGCCGGGGTCCAGGCATTGAGATCCTCTTCGCTGAAGTCCGTTTTGGACGGCCGACGCTTGGGCGTCAGCCCGATCACGCCGTCGGCCAACCGGCGGCTCACCAGCAGGAACCCGGTGTGGGCCACCATCCGGTGGTCCGGACGGACCGCCAGTCCCTCGAGATGCCAGCCGCGAACCATCGATTCCCACGCATCCGGCTCGGTGAACCGGCCGTCGGCCCGGATGGCCTCCGCCGTGCGGGAGAGCTGGGTGACGGTGGCGACGTAGTTGATCCAGACGCCGCCCGGGGCCAGCACGGTG
>JBBRKU010000644.1:0-1625 GCA_038231735.1 Actinomycetales bacterium
AGAAGTCGCGCCGGCCCTCAACGTCCATGCCCGTCGTCGGCTCATCCAGGATCAGCAGACCCGGATCTGAGAGTAGCGCCATCGCAAAGCGCAGCCGCTGCTGCTGGCCGCCGGAGCACTTTTCCACCCGGCGGTCCGCGATCTCCCGGATGCCCGCACGCTCCAGCACCTCATCCACCGGCTGGCTGTCCGCGAACAGTGAGGCCGTAAGCGCCACCGTTTCCCGCACGCTGAGGTCCTTGAGCAGGCCGCCGGTCTGCATCACCGCCGAGACCTGGCCTCGGGCAATGGCCCCCCGCGGGGTGGTCCCGTAAATGCTGATCCCGCCGCGGTCCGGCTTGGACAGCCCCAGCAGCATGTCAATGGTGGTGGTCTTGCCGGCCCCATTCGGGCCCAGGAAGGCGACGATTTCACCGGGCCTGATCTGAAGGTCGATGCCGTTCACCGCGTGCACCCGGCCGAAGGCCTTGTACAGTCCGCGGGCGTCGACGGCGTGCGTGGCGTTGGCGGAGGCAGTGCTGCCGGTTATGGGGCTGCCAGCGAGGGTTGCACCCGCGGAGGCATCATTCGCTGCCGCGCCGACGCGGACTGCCGGCCCGCTCTGGGAGAGGATTTGTTCGGACATAACCATCCTTCGGTTGAGGACTGACGATCTGTTGAGGACCGTGATTCTTATGAGAACTGGCGATCTGCTGAGGACTGACGGTTGGGATGTCGCGGTGCAGGCATTGAGCGTGGCGCCGGCCGCTTGCCTTATGCGGGCTGCAGCTGGAGCGACCCGCGGCGCAGGGTTGCGAAGCGCTGGGTGGCCAGGGCCACGCCCAGATAGAGCAGGATCCCGGTCAGGCCCGCCGCGGATGCGGCGCCGCGCTGGGATGCAGGGGCCAACAGCACGCCCACCTGATCAATGCCAAGGTGCACGGCCAGCCCCGCAATCCAGAGCACTACGGTCAGCCAGTTTCCCTGCCGGAACAGCTGCCCGTCCTGGCGCCAGACATCGACCAGGCGGCCGCGGACCCAGCCGAAGAGCGCGCCGGATCCGAGTCCAATCAGCAGGGCGGCGTAGGCCGTGGCCGGGATCTGGACCCTCCCCGCCAATTGGGCCAGCTGGTAAAGACCGACGACGGCCAGGAGCGCCATCACGCGGTAAGCATTCCGCTCCCTGACGGGTTTGGCCCGCAGCTGCTGGAAGAGGATCCAGAGAATGGCCAGTACGGCAAGAAGGACAATTGCCTTGTTCTGCGTTGGCATTCGGGTTCAGAACTCCTGTGGGAAGAGATTTCCGGTGGCCCGGATTGGGCCGATATGTTTATCCTTCCGCTTCCGGAGCGTCCATCCCCCACACGTCCGTCACCAACCGGGCATGACAAATGTCACCGGTCAGTCACCCATCGGCCGGCAGCATACGGACCTGCTCCCATTGTTTTATGCGCCGGCGTCCTCTAACAATGGAACATGACGGTCACGTTGAGGTCCCTGGAAACCGCTGTTCCGCCCACGCTGCTCGTACAGGACCAGGCCCGGGACGTCTTCGCCGCCCAGCCCGGGCTAACAAGGCTGGGAACCAGGCTGGTCAATACCTGCTTCGACTCCTCCGGCATCGACACCCGGTACACCGCGCTCGA
>JBBRKU010000645.1:0-1622 GCA_038231735.1 Actinomycetales bacterium
GAGCAGCCTGTCGGTTCCGGCACCCAGTCCCCTAACGGTTATCTCCAGTCGGGAGGGGGTGGGCGCGGCAGTGAGCGAGAAGGGGTGGGCATGCCACCACAGCCCCTTGGCCAGGAAGCGCCAGAGAAAGAACTGCCCGGCCTGCACGGCCAGCCCGTCCAGCTGGGCGCCGGTCATCCGGACCGTGATGGCTCCCGGTCCGGCGGCGCGCACCTCGGAAACCACCAGCCGGTGCCGGTTGGTGCGGATCAGCGGAAGGATCATGCGGAAGACAAGGACGGAGCCCGCCACGAGCAGGTACAGTCCCAGCCAGTAGTACCGCTGCCAGGTGCCGTCCGCAAAGATGGCTCCGGCACTGAACTGGTGCGGCAGGGATACCAGCACCGCGATGTAGGCCAGCAGATGGATGGCGAACCACACCTCATAGGGGTACCTGCGCTTCACGCTGACGACGGAGCTGACGACGACGGCGATCAGCAGTCCCAGCCCGATGAAGGCCAGCGGCATGTCGGCCACGGTGGCCCAAAGGGACACCGTTTCCGCTACCGGGTTGATGCCCTCCGTGGCCCCGTAGCCAAGAATCAGAAACGCCGTGTGGGCCAGCAGCAGATACAGCACCGGTTTTCCCAGCCGCCGGTGGAACGCCACCGCGCGGTCATGCCCGAAGGTCCGGTCAATCAGCGGCAGGCGTGCGGTGAGCAGCAGCATGATCAGCAGCAGATCGGTTCCGACCAGACCGGTCAGGATCCCCAGCGATGTCAGCGACTCGCCTACCGAACTGAAGCCGCCCATGACGTCATCGGCCAGGAACAACGCAATGACTATGGCCACGGATATCCAGCTGGCAATCTGCAGACCGTCCACGCGCCGCATCCTGCTCCGGTGCTGGAGCGCCGGATCCGGCAGCACACGCGGCTGCGGGGGCTGCCGCGGCTGGCCCGGGGGCGTCCTGCCGGTAGCCCGGACTGGTTGGCTGGTCATAGTCCGACTCTGTCACTGCTGGCTGTCGGAGAACATAGGGAAAACTGTGAGCCGGCTGTGTCTTTGCCGGGAGCAGGCGGCTGTTCCATGACATTCAGGACGCCGGTTGGGTCCGCTCTTGCGTGTTCATCCCGTGGGTGGAGGCCGCCGGACGGACGGGTGCCGTAGGCTTTAACAGTGATTTCTTCTGCCATCAGTAACTTTTCCGCGCCGGCGATGCTGGGCGGGGGCGCCGCGCACACCGGCCTGCTGCCCTCGTGGCTGGATCCCCAGATCATCCTGAGCAACCCGGCCCTGGGACCGTGGGTGGTGCTGGTGGCTTGCGCCATCATCTTCGCCGAGACCGGGCTGCTGATCGGATTCTTCCTGCCCGGCGATTCCCTGCTGTTCACCGCGGGGCTGCTGGTTGCCACCGGAACCATCCAGTTCAACATCTGGCTGCTGATGCTCCTGCTGATCGCCTGCGCCTTTGTGGGGAACCAGTCCGGCTATCTGATCGGGTCCAAGGTGGGCCCAGCCATCTTCAACAAGCCGGACTCGCGTCTGTTCAAACGCGAATACGTCGAGCAGGCGCATGCATTCTTTGAAAAGCACGGCGGCCAGGCCCTGGTCCTGGCCCGCTTTGTGCCGATCGTGCGGAC
>JBBRKU010000646.1:0-1610 GCA_038231735.1 Actinomycetales bacterium
CCATTGACAAGAACCCGCCGTCCCAGCTTCGTGGCGTAGAGCCCCTTTCCATGCGCTCCGAACTCTGGCCAGATTGTTTGCTTGCAGACTGAATTGCGGAACCGTACTGAACTGTGAATCACGATATGCGGTTGGTACGGCGCTCCTGACGAAGTAGTGGGTCATTTCCGGCCGGGGAGCTGGAGTTTCAGACCGCCGCGGGTGAGCATGGCCATGGCGATGAGGGCTTCGGGTGAGTGGTAGCCGTAGGCCCGTTTGGTCAGGGCCCGGATGTGGGTGTTGGTGGCTTCGGATCGGGCATTGGACAGGCTGTGGGCCAGGGTGTTCCAGATCAGCTGTTGGAAGCGTTTGATGGTGCGGGCCAGCGCGATGAACTCGTTGAGTCTGGATCGGCGGGCCCAGCAGATCCACCCGGCGAGCAGCTCCTTGCCTTTCTGGCCTTTGCTGGCGAAGACGGCGCGGAGTTGCTCTTTGAGCAGGTAGGCGCGGTAGAGGGCGGTGTTGGTGTTCTTGATCCTGGCCAGGCTGAGCTGTTGGTTGCCGGTCAGATCGCCGGGGTTCTTGACGACCGCCCAGCGGGCGTTGCGGTCGGTGTCGCCGGTGGCTGCCAGGGTGCGGCGGCGGACCTTGTCCAGGGCCTTGGTGGCCCAGGCGACAACATGGAACGGGTCGAGGCAAAGCGCCGCTTGGGGCGCCTTCGCCGTGACGACGGTGTGGATCCAGTCGGCGCCGTCGGCCGATACATGGGTCAGCGACGCGGATCTGGCCGGGCCCAACGCGTCGAAGAACATGCTCAAGGTTTCCTTGTTCCGGCCGGGGTGGGCCCAGACGAGCCGCCCGGTGTCGTGATCGACCACGCAGGTCAGGTACTTGTGTCCTTTGCGGTAGGAGATCTCGTCAATGCCGATCTTTCTGAGCCCGTCGAGCTGGTCGGTCTTGCCCGTCAGGTCCACGACCACCCTGGCCACGATCCCGGCAACGGTCCGCCAGGACAACCGCAGGAACACCGTGATGGCGGTCAGGGCCATGTTCTTGGCCAGCCACGCGCAGGTGTCCTCCAAAAGGTAGGTGCACTTCGCGCCGGGGCGGGCCCAGGGGACGTGTGCCACCCCGACGCCGTGCTCGGGGCAGGTCACCCGCGGGGCTTCGGCTTCCAGGTACGTCCTGGTCGTGGCGGTGTCCAGGGTGCGCCACCGCCTCGTCCCGGCCCCGTTGTCGTAGCCGGGACACCGTCGCCGGCACGTCGGGCACCGGCCCGCCGAGCGGGCATCGGGCCGTACCAACACGACCAGCACCTCGTCTCCGTCCGGGCTCGCTTCCATCGTCACGTCCCCGATGACCACGCCCTGGACCCCGAGGACCTGCCGGAATACCCTGGTCTTGCGCATGCCGTGCCACCTTCCGAAGTTCCAGTCCCTTAAGCAAGACCGGAACTACGGCAGGACACAGCATGTCGCACCAAATCCGCCGTTCAGCGACCCACTACAACGTCACAAGAGCCTCTGGGGATGGCGGTTCAAACGATGGCGCAACGCCGGTTGGCGTACGTTGCCGGAGAAACGCCTTTACGGTGAATACGGGCTAGTTAACCTTCTGCAACTGATTCCCAG
>JBBRKU010000647.1:0-1604 GCA_038231735.1 Actinomycetales bacterium
ACAACGTCAGGTTCCGGGACCAGATGCACAGCGTGACCCACTTTTCGCTCCGTCGCCCGGCGCCGCAATAGGGGAACGCCGCTTCCTCTCCCCACCCCACCCCACCCCGAGAGTGGAGCTCTGCCCCCAAAACACGGCGTGCCACGTGCAGACCTCCACACTCGGGCGCGGGGGCAGACGCGGCGGTGGCCGGAGGGGCTCAGCCCACCACCAGCGCGGCGGGCAGCAGGATGGCGAACTCCGTCCGGCCGGGACGGCTGGTCAGCTCGATCCGCCCGCCGTGCGCCTTCACAATGGCCTCCACGATAGACAGCCCCAGCCCGGTGGTGCCGGCATTTCCGGACCGGGCGGCATCGGCCCGGGCAAACCGGTCAAAAATCTGCCCCCGGAACTCGGTCCCAATGCCCGGTCCGTCATCCGTGACGGTCACCACCACGGCGCCGTCAGCGGTGCGCCGGATTCCGGTCACAACGGTGGTGCCCGGGTCCGTGTGTTTGTACGCGTTGGTCAGCAGGTTGAGCATCACCTGGCGAAGCTGGTTCTCGTCCCCGCGGATCAGCAGCATGGCGGACGGAACCTCCAGCTTCCAGCGGTGATCCGTTGCCATGACCTGGGTGTCGCCAACGCTCTCCACCACCACCTGGGTCAGGTCCATTTCCTTCATCTGCAGCGCCCGACCCTCGTCCAGCCGGGCCAGCAGCAGCAGGTCCTCCACCAGCGCGCCCATCCGTTTGGACTGGGATTCCACCCGGCCCAGCGAGTTCTCGCCGTCCGGACTGAGGTCCTCGGTCATCCGCAGCATCTCCGTGTAGCCACGGATGGCGGTCAGTGGGGTGCGCAGTTCATGGCTGGCATCGGCCACGAACCGGCGGACCTTGGTTTCACTGCGCTGGCGGGCCTCCAACGCGCTGGAGACGTTGTCCAACATCTTGTTCAGGGCGTGGCCAACATTGCCCACCTCCGTCCGTGGATTGGCGGCCGACGGCGGCACCCGGACCGCCAGCGCCACCTCACCGGCGTCCAGCGGCAGCTCGGAAACGCTGGTGGCCACGTCGGAAAGCTGCTCCAGCGGCTTCATGGTGCGCCGGATGATCACCCGGCCGGCGAGCCCCAGGGCCACCAGACCGCTGACCGAAACCAGCACTATGGTCAGGACCAGGGCGGCCAGGGTCTTGTTGTTGGCGGCCAGCGGCAGGCCCGTGATGATGACGTCGCTGTCCGGTGCAACGGAGGCGATGAGCCGGTAGGAGCCGGTGGACAGCGTCCGGTCGACCGGCGGCGCGTCCGTCGGGACGGCGGCCAGGACCTGGGCATCGTTTTGGGTCAGCTGGGTGCGCGTCAGATCGGAGGCCAGCATTCCGGCGCTGGTAATACTTCCGCCGGAGATCCGCGCATTCAGCTGCCCCACTCCGGTGCCGCGGGCGTTAAGCGGGTCCGGATGATCGTTAGGGGAACCCTGCGGCGGCGGTCCGCTGCTGAACTGGGTGGCGCGGTGCGACGCCTGCGCCAGCGTATTGTCCAGCTGCGTGTTCAGCGACACGCTCATCGCTGTGTAGCTGACCACGCCCACGATGAAGCAGATGGCGGTCAGCAGCGCCATGGTG
>JBBRKU010000648.1:0-1583 GCA_038231735.1 Actinomycetales bacterium
ATGCACCTATGCCCGGCCGGCGGCGGTCACCCTGAATACTGGCCAGAAATCACGAGCACTGGTTTCTGGCCAGTACCGGGTCCCCGAAACCAGCAGTACCACCTACCCGGACTGCCCGTACCATCCGGCCGCATTTGCCACTCAAGCCCATCCGCCCACTCCTGCACCTCAGCCACACAAATATCATCGTTCACCGACAATGATTAACACGACGGCCGATAGAATTCCGGTTAAAACGCCGATAGGGAACAAAATAAAAGCGACTGTAGTACCAGGGCGTGTCTCCTAATGCTGGGGGTGGCTTTTTGGCAAAATTGAGTGGTGAGTTGGCGTTATGCCTTGTTGTCCGATGCCCAGTGGGAGTTGATTGCCCCGTTGATGCCTGATTCGTCGGGGAAACCGGGGCGGCCGTTCAATGACCACCGGTTGATGACAGAGGGCATCATCTACCGCTACCGGACAGGTATCCCGTGGCGGGATCTCCCTTCCCATTTCGGGTCGTGGAAGACCGTGTGGAAGCACCACCGCCGCAACAGCGCAAGCGGGACCTGGGACAGGGTGCTGGCTGCACTGTTGACCCGTGCCGACGCCCAAGAGCTGATCAACTGGGAAGTGTCGGTGGACTCCACGGTCAACCGTGCCCATCAGCACGGCACGAACCTTCCCCGCCACACAGGGGGACCTCTCGAATTACATGAATCTGCCTGATGAGCCGGATGATCATGCCATCGCCCGCTCCCGCGGCGGCCTGACAACGAAGATCCATGCCCTGGTGGACGGCAACATGCGCACCTTGGTCCTGCTCCTGGGGCCCGGGCAGGGCGGGGACTCGCCCATGTTTGAAAACCTCATGAACGCCCTCAAGGTCGAACGGGTTGGTCCCGGAAGACCACGCACCCGCCCGGACCGGGCCATGGCCGACAAAGCCTACTCATCCAAAGCAATCCGAACATACCTGCGCGGGCGGGGCATTGAATGCGTCATCCCCGAAAGGACGACCAGAAAGCCAACAGGAAACGCAAAGGCTCCGCCGGCGGACGGCCCCTCACCTACGACAAGGACGCCTACAAACGGCGCAACGTCGTCGAACGCAGCTTCAACACCCTCAAGCAATGGCGCTCCCTGGCCACCCGCTACGACAAACTGGCCCTCACCTACCGCTCAGCGGCCGTTCTGCACGCCGTCGTCATCTGGAGCACACTATCAGATCTGTTTTCCCGGTGATCCCCACGGGCAGCCGCTTCGATAATCAGAAGGTCCGCGCTGTGAGGAGATGAACAAGATCATGCTGGCCGAAACCCAGGATGAGGAACAGGTCATTGCCAGAGTCGCCGCGATCAACATCGGCAAGGCTGAACTCGTCTGTTATGTCCGGGTCCCTGCGGAGGGGAACCCGAAGAAGCGGTCACAGGAGGTGTCCACGCATTCGACGACGACCCGTTCGCTGGCGGAGCTGGCCAACCATCTCGTGGACCTCCGTATCGAGCGGGTGGTGATGGAGGCGACTTCGGACTACTGGAAGCCGGTGTTTTACCTCCTGGAGGCCCATAGGCTCGAGCCGTGGCTGGTTAACGCGCGCGACG
>JBBRKU010000649.1:0-1562 GCA_038231735.1 Actinomycetales bacterium
CTCTTCGCGCTGTCCATGAATTCCAAGGCCGTGCGGGCGATCGGAGCGGACCTGCGGGTCTGGTGCATCGTGTACTTCGGATACCTGCTGGCCGTGTTGCAACCGCAGACCAGCACCTTCCGGATGCTGCTGCCACTGTTCCCGCTGGCCCTGGCCACGGCGTTCGTCTCCCGGTCGCGCGCCTACCGGGGCGTCGTCGTCGTCCTCTTTGTCCTGCTGCAGATTGTCTGGGTGACGTGGCTGTGGGCCTGGGCGCAGCTGCCCGGCGGCGGCGACTATCCGCCGTAGCGGGCGGGCCGGGGCGCGGGGCGCGATTGGCTCCTGCCCGGCATCTACGGGATAATGGTGTGAGCGAACGAACACGGGCAGATCAACTTGCCCCAGCCGGTCCGGTGGCCTTTTGCCTCCGCGCGGCTGACGTTACCTCGCGGACGGGGAACCCCAGGGCCGAATCCGTAATGGATTCCTGACTGGGACTCCCCGCACACTGTAAAGGGGAATGCCAGATGGCGGCGATGAAGCCCAGAACCGGAGACGGTCCTATGGAGGTCACGAAGGAGGGACGAAGCCTGATCATGCGTGTCCCGCTGGAGGGCGGCGGCCGGTTGGTCGTTGAGCTGAACGCCGAAGAAGCCGCCAAACTCAAAGACTGTCTCGTCGGCGTCACGGTTTAGCCGAACCGCGCATGGCTCCCGCCGGCACTTCCGCATCCCTCCAGCAGGCGATCGAAGAGTCGCTGCTGCATCCTGCCCTGACCATCGTGTCCGCGGCGGAGGCGTTCGACCCGACGGCATTTTTCCTTAAGTCCGGCGCGGAGGTCGGTGTGCTGGCGGTGCCGGTGGCGCTGCCCGGGACGTTGGGTGCAGGCCAGCTGGGCGCAGCTGCGGGCCCCGATCCGCCGGGAGCCGGTGAGGACCCTGGCGTGGACAATGCCTCCGACGGCGGTCCTCCGGTTGCGTACGACGGCGTACCGTTTGCGTCCGACGGAGCCGCTACGCCGCAGCCGCGGCGCGGAGCCGTGCAGGCGGCTGTCGCCTAGGACGCGGACGGGGCCACGGCCGCCGAGCTCCACGGCGTGAGCGGAAAAGCCGGAGACGTGCTGCTGATTGCCGCTCCGCAATCACGCCCGGACCTGCCGCCAGACTGGTACTGCTGGGCGTCGGGGACGAATCCGTGGCCAGTATGCGCCGGGCCGGGGCCGCCTTGCCACGTGCCACTATGGGTGCCGGACACATCCGCAGCACGGTGGCCGATTCGCTCCCGTTGCCCGCGCAGGCCGCGTATATCGAGGGGTTCCTCCTGGGCGGCTACCGGACGATCGGCGGGCAGAATAAGAGCGCCGGCATTACCGCCGCACTGGAACTGACCGGCGTCGATGCCCGGTCCGTTTCCCATGCCCCGCGGCCGCGGCCGCGAGCTGGCTGGCCCGGGATCTGACCAACGCGCCGTCGCATTTCAAGAATCCCGTCTGGTTGGCCGAGCAGGCCGTCCGGATTGCCCAGGATGCGGGCCTGGACGTGCGCATCCTGGATGAGAAGCAGCTTGCCGCAGGCGGATTCGGC
>JBBRKU010000650.1:0-1561 GCA_038231735.1 Actinomycetales bacterium
GACTGGCTGGATGCGGCGTTGGCCAACTACGCCGGCACTCCTGCCTGACGCCCCGCCGAGAGTGGACCTATGCACCTAAAACCGCCTTCCGGAGGGGCGGATCTCCACGGTCGATGACGGCGCCCTCATCGGGACGCATAGACTGTGCCTATGCCTTGGTGGTTCTGGATTGTTCTGTGGATAGCGCTCGTGGCGCTGTCGCTGGCCTATGTTTTGCTGCTCGGAATCAAGGTCTGGCGGGACTTCACCGCCACCACGAAGTCCTTCCACGAGGCGGGGAGCCGGCTCGGCAGATACCGCCGCGAGAAGGCGGCCGAGCTTGAGGCCGGGCGCCCTCCCGCGGCGCGGGCACCGCAGGGTGCGGCGGTCTTTGCGTCGCCCGAGCAAATGAAGGATGATTACACGTCAGCCAAGGCCGACCGCGTGGCCCAGCGCCGCGGTCGTCGTATGGCCAGCAGAGCAGAGCGCGGGCAGCCGCAGTCCCTTCGCGACATCGAGTTAACTTAAGACGTAGGATGTACCAACAGGAAAGGACTTATTGTGGGCAAGCTTTTTGAGAACCCGTGGGTTGTCTTGATTATCATCATCGTCGTTGTGCTGCTCTTTGCAGCCCCGAAACTTCCGGGGATGGCCCGCAGCTTGGGTCAGTCCATGCGGATCATCAAGTCCGAGGTCAAGGAAATGAAGAACGACGGTAGGTCGGAGAACACGGCTTCGCCGACGGGCGCCCCCAACACCGCGGCCGAGCCGCCGGTGGAGGGCAGAATCGTCAACAACCCGCCGCAGTCCGGGGCGCCGCAGTCCGGTTCACGGGGGACCGGTGACGGCACAACGCCGGGTACCGGCAATCCTTCCTAGCAACAGTGAGCGAGAAGAAGGGCCGCAAATCCAACCCTGAGCGTCGGATGGCTCTGAAGGACCATTTGATTGAGCTGCGCAACCGGCTCGTCAAGTGTGTCCTGGCTTTGCTGGTCGGCGCCGTTGGCGGCTGGTTCCTTTACGATCCGCTGTTTTACGCGGTCTCCGAGCCGATCATGCGCATCAGCAGGGAGCGGGGGATTGCCGCGTCGATCAACTTCGACGGCGTTTCCACCTCCTTCGACCTGAAGATCCAGAGCGCGTTCTTCCTGGGTGCCATCATTTCCTCACCCGTGTGGATCTACCAGCTCTGGGCGTTCATCACCCCGGGGCTGACCAGCAAGGAACGCCGGTACACGCTGGGCTACATGTTCTCCGCGATTCCGTTGTTCCTGGCCGGCATCTGGTCCGGCTGGCTGATCCTGCCGAACATCGTGCACGCGCTGACCTCCTTTACGCCGTCCGGCGGCTCGTCCAACATCATCCACGCGACGGACTATCTGACCTTCGTGATGCAGCTGCTGCTGTTCATGGGCATCGCCTTCCTGGTGCCCGTGGTGCTGGTGGCCGTGAACATGGCCGGGGTGGTGCGCGGGAAAACCATCCTGAAGGCCTGGCGGATCACCATCCTGGCGGTCACGATCGTCTCCGCCATGGCGGCCCCGGGCGCGGACGCGTTCTCCATGTTCTTCCTGGCGGTGCC
>JBBRKU010000651.1:0-1558 GCA_038231735.1 Actinomycetales bacterium
AGGACGTAGGCCAGGCCCCTGGCACCGCGCTGCTTGGCCCATTCCTGCCAGGCATCCAGCGTGCGGCGCGGCTGCGAGGCCCCGCCGGGCATGACGACGGCGCCCACATAGGGGGCCTTGAAGACGCCGAAGCCGGTGTCCGTGAAGAATTCCGTGAGCTCGGTCAGCTCCAGCCCGAAGCGCAGGTCCGGCTTGTCCGAGCCGTAGCGGGCCATCGCGTCCCAGTAGCTCATGCGCCGGATGGGCATCGGGATCTGGACGTCAATGAGCTTCCAGAGCGCGGAGACAACCTTCTCACCCAGGGCGATGATGTCTTCCTGGTCCACGAAGCTGGCCTCGATATCCAGCTGGGTGAACTCCGGCTGCCGGTCCGCACGGAAGTCCTCGTCGCGGTAGCAGCGGGCAATCTGGTAATACTTTTCGAACCCGCCCACCTGCAGCAGCTGCTTAAACAGCTGCGGTGACTGCGGCAGGGCGTACCAGGAGCCGGGGGCCAGACGAGCCGGAACCACGAAGTCGCGGGCACCTTCCGGCGTCGAACGCGTCAGCGTCGGGGTTTCGATCTCCACGTAGCCCTGCTCGTGAAGCAACTGGCGGGCCACGCGGTTGGCCTCGCTGCGCAGCCGGATGTTGCGCTGCATGCCGGGACGGCGCAGGTCGAGGTACCGGTGCTTGAGGCGGGCCTCCTCGCCTACTTCGGCGTGCTCGTCGATCTGGAACGGCAGCGGCGCGGCCTCATTGAGGACAATGACCTTCTCCGCGATGACCTCGATCCCGCCGGTGGCCAGGTGCGGATTCTCGTTGCCCTCGGGACGCTGCTGCACGGTCCCGATGACCTGAAGCACGTACTCGTTGCGCAGCCCATGGAAGACCTCTTCCTCGCGCACCACAATCTGGGCAATGCCGGAGCCGTCGCGCAGATCCAGGAACGCCACGCCACCATGATCCCGACGACGGGCAACCCAACCGGAGAGGGTTACAGTTTGTCCGATGTGCTCGGCCCGCAGGGAGCCAAGGTCATGTGTGCGCAGCACAGCATTCCTTTCAGTTTTCCGGCGGTGGTCCGCCGGTTTTTACAAGTCGTTGGTCGGCGCGGGGCAGTTGGTTGCCGGTGGTCTGGCAAGTGCCGGTGAAGATCCGCCGGCAGTGACAGCAAGAGCCATCTTTCGAGTTTACCGTTGAATGTAAGCGACCGGTCACCGCCGGACGCAGCGACCAGAGTGGAGGCACCGGTGAGCGCAGGCGCTACCTTGAAGCGCCAGCTTGGCGTCCTGGATGCGACGGCTGTAGGCCTGGGCTCCATGCTGGGCGCAGGCGTGTTCGTCGCGTTCTCTCCCGCGGCCGCTGCGGCGGGGAACTGGCTGGTCCTGGGCCTGGCCCTGGCCGGCGTCGTGGCCTACTGCAACGCGGCGGCCTCGGCGCAGCTGGCGCAGCTGTATCCGGCCAGCGGCGGCACCTACGTTTACGGCCGCGAGCGGCTCGGAGCATGGGCAGGATTTGTGGCCGGCTGGTCCTTCATCACCGGAAAGATTGCCTCCTGCGCCGCGATGGCCTTGAC
>JBBRKU010000652.1:0-1545 GCA_038231735.1 Actinomycetales bacterium
CAGAGAAGCGCTAGCCGCCTGCCGAGCCGGGGACACTCTGGTCGTGACAAAACTCGACCGTCTGGCCCGGTGGCTACGCGATGCAAAGGATATTGTTGACGATCCCACCCGCAGCGAAGTCAAGCTAAGCATCGCCGGCTCCGTCCACGATCCAACCGATCCCGTAGGCCGGCTTCTCTTCAACGTCCGGGCTATGGTCGCCGAATTCGAAGCCGACCTGATCCGAGCGCGGACTCGTGAGGGCAAGGCGGTCGCAAAAGCAAAGGGACGCCTACGAGGGAAACGGGCCAAGCTCTCCATAACACAGGAAGCTCACCTGGTCCCCGTTCACCGAGCAGGGATGGACACGACGGTGGAACTTGCCGAACTCTTCGCGGTAGCACGCTCAACCGTCTACCGCGCCATCCAGCGCGCTGGCGACACCACCGTTTAGATCCGAAAATTTCAACCGTCCAACGCCGGAATCCGCACCGATGCGCCCTAAATGTGAATTTCCGTACCGATCCTCCTCAGACCCCAAGTCTTAGGCCGTCAGTACGGAGTCGCTGAGGGATTTCGCGGAGCGCGCCGGAACTGCCAACCAATCCTGCTCGGGGAGCTTGCCTCAGCGGGCGCCGGTCTCCACGCCCTGCTCGAGCAGGCGGCCAACTTCGGCACGGACGTCGGTGACGACGGCGGCCAGGCCGTTGCCGGCCAGCCAGCCGCCGGTCAGCAGCAGCCCCGGTACGGCGCGGGCCATGGTGCGCAGCTCGGCGACCCGGGCGCGGTGCCCGACGGCGGCGAAGGGCAAGGATCCTGGCCAGCGGACCACGTCCCAGCCCAGCAGGTCCTCACGAGTAATGGCCAGATCCAGCAGCTTGGAGGCGTCGGCGAGCGCAACGGAGAGCAGATCCTCATCGATTTCCGCGACCGTGGTCCCGGCGTTGTTGCTCCCGCCGGCTCGGCCGTAGGACAGGCGCAGCACGTGGGTTCCCGGACCGGCTTCTGCCGCAAGCCAGGCCCATTTCGCGGTCGCATGCGTCAGTGCCTTGGCCCGGATCCCGGACGTTTGGGGTGCCACCAGGATCCCCGTGCCGCGCGGTGGCACGTCCAGCTCCGGCCGGTCCACGACCAGCGTCACCAGCCGGACGTCCGGCCCTGATCCCGGGGCAAAGGAAGCCAATCCGGGTACGACCTCGGTCAGAAGCCCGACGGCGGATGGCCCATCGGTTGCCACGACCAGCACATCGGCCTCCGCAGACCATTCGCCCGCGGTCACGGTCCACTTGTAGGACACCGTCTTCGTGGCAGCGGTCTTGGCAGCACCTGCGGAATCGCCGCCCTCGGTATCCGCACCGGTATCACCGACACCCCCTTCCACGCGCCGGCGGGAGATGCCGGTGACGGGATGCCCCACATGGAGCTCCACGCCGGATTCGCGCAATTGTCCGGTCAGGGCGGTGACAAGGGTGTTCATCCCTCCAACCAATCCGCCAACGGCCGCGCCGGCCTTTGCCGATGCGCGCTGGGCCGCGACCGCGGCCGCCAGCGAGCCATGTTCGACGA
>JBBRKU010000653.1:0-1534 GCA_038231735.1 Actinomycetales bacterium
ACTGCCTCCGCCGTGCTGGGAGACGTGGTTTCCGCCGCGCGCCGGATGGTCCTGGGCGGCCCGGGGCGCACCGAAACCACCACCGGGCATGTTCCGGCGCTGAGCATCGACAGCGTCACCACCAGCTACTACATCGGCCTGGACGTCGCGGACGAGCCCGGGGTGCTGGCCCGCATTGCGCACCTCTTCGCGGAGCACGGCGTGTCCATCGAAACCCTGCGCCAGACCATCCACCGGGACGTGGACTATCGCGGCCAGCCGGTGTCCGCGGAGCTGCGGATTGTCACGCACCGCGCTTCCGAGGCCGCACTGGCGGCCACCGTCCGGGCCGTGAAGAGCCTGAACATCGTCAATTCCGTTACGTCAGTCCTGAGGGTGGAGGGAGTCTAATGGCTCATCAGTGGCGCGGTGTCATCCGCGAATATGCAGACCGTTTGCCGGTCACCGAATCCACCCGCGTGATAACGCTCGGCGAGGGCGGCACGCCCCTGGTGCACGCGCAGGCGCTGTCCGCGCTGACCGGATCACAGGTATACCTCAAGGTCGAGGGGATGAACCCGACCGGAAGCTTCAAGGACCGCGGGATGACCATGGCCATGACCGCGGCCGTCGCCGCCGGGGCCAAGGCAGTTGTCTGCGCCTCCACCGGCAACACTTCGGCCTCGGCGGCGGCGTATGCGACGGCAGCCGGCCTCACCTGTGCGGTGCTGGTGCCGGAGGGCAAGATTTCCATGGGCAAGCTCAGCCAGGCGGTGGCGCACGGCGCCACCTTGCTGCAGGTGGACGGCAACTTCGACAACTGCCTGGACGTGGCCCGCAAGCTGGCCGATTCCTACCCGGTGTTCCTGGTGAATTCGGTCAACCCGGCGCGCATCGAGGGCCAGAAGACCGGCGCCTTCGAGGTAGTGGACAGCCTGGGCGACGCTCCGGACATCCACGTCCTGCCGGTGGGTAACGCGGGCAACATCAGTGCCTACTGGAAGGGCTACAAGGAGTACGCGGCGCCCTACGAATCCGCCACGGCCGGCACACTGCCCGCAGTTTCCACCAAAACACCCGCGATGTGGGGTTTCCAGGCTGCCGGTGCTGCGCCGTTCGTCGCCGGACACCCCATCACGGAGCCGGACACCATTGCCACCGCCATCCGGATCGGCAATCCGGCCTCCTGGGACCTGGCCATCGCCGCGCGCGATGAGTCCGGCGGGTTCATCGAGGCGGTCACGGATGAGGAAATCCTGCACGCGCACCGCTGGCTCTCCGCCAGGGAAGGCGTCTTCGTGGAGCCCGCCTCCGCCGCCGGAGTGGCCGGAATCCTGATGAAGCACGCCGCCGGCCAGGTGCCGGCCGGCAAGATCATTGTCATCACGGTTACCGGCCACGGACTCAAGGACCCGGACTGGGCGCTGAAGAACACGGACGGCAGCGCGGTGGAACCGCAGCGCGTGGCCTTCGACGTGGTCACCGTCGCCGGCGCCCTGGGGCTCGACGAGAAGCAGTCCTGAGATGTCCGCAGCGCTTGACCGGGCCGTGAATC
>JBBRKU010000654.1:0-1531 GCA_038231735.1 Actinomycetales bacterium
AACTGGGCCGCGCCATCACGGCTCGCGGCGGCATTCCCGCGCCCAGCGTCAGGTGCCCAACGCTCAGACCCGCGGACGCCGTCGCCCTTCTTGGAGTCGCGGCCGCGTGCGCCCTGGTCATCGCGCTGACCGTCTAGCAGCCCGACCAGCTGTTCACCTGATGTTGACCGTCCGTTGGAGGTTGTCTCCGGGCTTTCCCAGCCCAGCTTCCTAGTGTGGAAGAGCATCCAATCCGGCCAACCGAAGGACCGTACATGTCTCGATCACCGCAGTCCCTGAATCGTTCCTCGCTCATGGCCTTGGGGGCCGTGGCCACTGTAGCGGCGCTGGCCGCCGCGGCGGTGCCCGCCCAAGCCTCGGTGGACTCACCCGCCAAGACTCCGGCCGCCTATACGGTCAAGTCCTTTGCCGCCGTCGGCAGCGAATCCAACCCCGACGACGTCACCCGCCTGGGCGACTCCATTTACGTCACGTTCCAGAACGGCGTCGGACCCTTGGGCGAGCCCGCCGCATCCGGAGCGGCCTCCAGTACCATCCAGCAGTATGGCCTGGACGGCACGCCAGGGCATTCCTGGCAGGTGGCGGGCAAGGTGGACGGGCTGACCGCGGACGCCGCGAACCGCCGGCTGCTGCTGAGCGCCAATGAGGACGGCAACTCCAGTTTCCATACTCTGGTCCCTGGCGCCCAGCAGCCGCTGAAAACCTACAAATACCAGGGGCTGACCCACGGTGGCGGAACGGACGCCATCTCGATTTATCACGGCCGGATCCTCGTCAGCGCGTCCCATCCCGCCGACGGCACTGGACCGGCCGCGTATTCAGTCAACCTGGATGGCGGCACTGCGGATCTGACGCCGATGTTTTCTGACAACGCCGCCGCCACAGCGGCCAACGGCGCGCAGTCCGGCAAGGCCGTCCACCTGGCTTTGACGGATCCGGACTCCAACACCGTGGTTCCAGCCGCTAGCCCGCGTTTCAAGGGCGACTTCCTGCTGGACGGACAGGGCGACCAGCAGCTGGTCTTCGCCGCCAAGCCGGGCAGCAGGAAGCAGGCGCTGCAGGTGCTCTCCGTGTCGCTGCCGCTCGATGACACGGTCTTTGCCAACAAATCCAAGCGGACCATGTGGATCACCGATGCCGCCGACAACAAGGTCTACTCGGTTGCCGGTCCTTTCCAGCCGGGCCAGGCCGTCACCAGCGTGTCACCGGACTCGGGCCCCAGCTACCTGGCCACCTTGAACCTGAACGACGGTAGCTTGGCACCGATCAAGGAACTGGCTAAGATCGCGCCCAAGGGACTGCTCTTCACCGGACCCGCCGGGGATTCAGAGCGGCAGGACAGCCAGCAGTAACCACCCCGGCAGCCAGAAGCTACTTCTCGCAGGCGATGCCGTCCCCGTCACGGTCCAGCTTGGCGGCATATCCCGGCTGGCCACGCAGCAGAGGCGCCATGCCGGCGGCCTTCACCGCGGTGCAATTGGCGTAGAAGACGCCCGCGGGAGCCGGCGCTGGAGCGGGCTGCTGGACCGGT
>JBBRKU010000655.1:0-1511 GCA_038231735.1 Actinomycetales bacterium
AGACCCGCTGTGAACTATACCGTCCGGTTTATACTTGGCCTGACATATCACTAATGAGGCGAAAACGCGTCGCTCATTCCGCCGTTGCCCGGAAGGTTTTGCTGAATGCTCCTCACGGAACGGCGGTGGCTCCTGCCATGACCGATGCCAGCCCCAGCCCTTTGCTCTCGAAGCACTTCTACCGGCGCAGTCTTCGGGTCCGGGTCATCCTCAGCCAGCTCCCTTTGCCCATCAGCATGCTTCTTGTGGTCATCGTGGCAGTGGCGTTCCGGCCGACGACGATGGACAACCCGTTGTTCCAGGCGGGCCTGTGGATGCAGGCCGCCTTGCTCCTGGCCTGCGCGCTGGTCCCCTGGCACCGATTGCCCTTCCCCAGTTTCCTGGCCATCCCCTATCTGGACTTCGTCGCCGTCGGACTCTCCCGTGCAGGAAGCGCCGATCTGCTCGCGAACGTGGGTCTGCTGGCCCTGTTCCCGGTCTTCTGGTTGGCCGCCTCCGGTCTGGCCCGCAGGACCGCGATCGTGACCAGCTTCCTCGGCACCCTCCTGATGGTCTGGATACCGCTGATCGTCACCGGCCAGACGACGATGCAGGCCTTCTCCCAACCCCTGCTGCTGCCCCTGATGATGCTCGCCATCGCCGTCTCCGTCAGCGTCCTGACCAACAGCATGGACGCCCAGCGGCGGTCGATTGAAGCCATGGATGCGGAGCTTCGGGAGTCGCTGGAGGCAAGCCGCAAACGCGAACGGCTGCTGCACGCGATTGTCGAGACGGTCAGCGTTGGGCTCGTCGCCGTGGACGCGGACGGCCATGACGTCCTGCAGAACCGCAAACAGCGCAAATTCCACCGGCTCGCCGCGCCCGCGGGAAACCCGGATCCCGCTGAGGCTGAGCTGCTGATCTACGCCGCCGACCACTCCACCCTGCTGGACGCCGGCGAGCGCCCGGTCCGCAGGGCCATTCAGGGCGAGGCCTTCAGCGACAACCTGATCTGGATCGGCACCGGCACCGAGGCGCGCGCACTGTCCTCCACCGCCCGACCCATCACCGACCCCGCCGGGAACTTTGCCGGCTCCGTCGTCGCCTTTTACGACGTCACAGAACTCGTCACCGCACTCGCCGCCAAGGACGACTTTGTCTCCAACATCTCGCACGAGTTCCGCACTCCGCTGACGTCCATCCTGGGCTACATCGGCCTTGCCCTGGATGACTCTGCGACCCTGCCAGCGGATATCACCAAATACCTCAAGGTGGCCGAGCGCAACGCCGACCGGCTGCTGACCCTCGTTTCCGACCTGCTCTCCATCGCGGCCCACACGGCGGAGATCCGCCCCCGGGTTACGGACCTTGCGGAGCTCATCGAGCTGAGCCTGGACTCCGCCGCGCCCGCCGCCGCCGAGAACGGCGTCACGCTGGTCAACGAATCCCAGACACCGCTGCGGGCGCACGCCGACATCAGCCGGATGGGCCAGGTGCTGGACAACCTGCTCTCCAACGCCGTGAAATACTCG
>JBBRKU010000656.1:0-1505 GCA_038231735.1 Actinomycetales bacterium
ACCGCTTCAGGCTGGCATCCAGCGCACGCCGGATATTCAACGCGGACAGCTTCGATTCATTGGGGAGGTCGGTCATAGTGCCGTACAGCTTGGTGGCCAGGACCGTATGTTCGCGGCGGTTGCCACCCTTGGCAAACCAGCGGCCCACAATCTCCTCGGTCCAGCCGCGGTGGCCCTCACCGCCATACACATTGGCCGTATCGAAAAAATTGATGCCCGATCCGGCGGCCGAATCCATGATCGCGTGCGCGGCGGATTCCTCCGTCTGCGGACCAAAATTCATCGTGCCCAGGCACAGGCGGGAAACCTGCAGGCCGGAGCGACCCAGTTGCGTGTACTTCATATCTGGAACTTCCTTCTTCTGGACTCGTCTGGTTTCGAAGGGATCTTTGGTGGTTCAGCGGGTGGATTCAGCGTCCAACGGCGTCTTCCGGCCTGACGCCGTCGGCCTGCGCCTGCGGTTCGCGCGAGGAGAGGACGGAAGGACCGGCAGCCCAGCTGCTGAGGAGCCGCAGCCCGTCCGCCGATGGCGAGCCGGGCTTGGCCGAGTAGATCCGCAGGGTCTGGTCGGCATCGCCGTCCAGGCTGAGATTCTCGAAATCCAGTTCCAGCTCCCCGACGGTGGGGTGCCGCAGCCGCACCGTGCCACTGGCCCGCGTCGCCACGCGGTGTCCGGCCCACCATTGCCGGAAATGCTTGCTGTGCACAGCCAGCTCACCGACTAGCTGACTGGCTTCCGGATCATTCGGGTGCTTTCCAACGTCCACCCGCAACGCGCCTGACGCCTCCGACGCGACAGCGTTCCAGTCCCTGAACAGCTCCCGGGCCGCCGGATCCAGGATGAGCCAGCGGGTCAGGTTCCGCTCATTTGGTGACAGCGAGGGGAAGTCGGCAAAGAGCAGCTTTGCCATCCGGTTTGCCGCCAGAACTTCAGTACGGCGTCCCAATACCATCGCCGGTACCTCACCCACGGCGTCGAGCAGCTGCCGCAGCGCCGGCCTGACCCGCTGCGCCGGGGCCGGGGACTTCGTGGACCCCCCGCAGTTCTGGAGCAGATCCATCATGTGTGCATGCTCAGCCGGATCCAGCCGCAACGCCCGGGCTACGGAATCCAGTACGGAGCGGGAAGGATGGATGTGCCGCCCCTGCTCAAGCCGCGTGTAGTAATCGGTGCTGACGCCAGCTATCTGGGCCACCTCCTCCCGCCGCAGCCCGGGGACTCGCCGCGGGCCCGCTGCAGTAGCGAACTGCGGATCATCCGGATCCAGCCGCGACCGCATTGCTTTAAGGAACTTACCGAATTCAGCGCTCTGACCCATGGCTTCCATTCTGCCCCGCGTGGCGGCGTGGCCATAGGGGAAGGGTAGGTCTGGTGTTCCTAGGAAGGCCGGTTGACCAGACGTCGCGTTTCTCGACGGCCGCGCCATCCAGAGTGTTGGCGCCACCTCAGATGCATGAGACGCATAGCCGGGCCCAGCGATGGGGGCCACGATGCGGGTGTTTAG
>JBBRKU010000657.1:0-1490 GCA_038231735.1 Actinomycetales bacterium
CCGGCAGCTACGTCGGTTCTGCAGCTGAAGGTCATGCTCAATGATTCAAAGCCGCCCATTTGGCGCCGTGTCCTGGTTCCGGCAGGGATGCCGCTCAACGAGCTGCACACGGTGATTCAGGCACTCTTCGGCTGGCTGGACTACCACCTGCACCAATTCCAGACCGGAGGGTTCCGCGGCCCCGCCTATGCGCCGGTGGACCCGGATAGCGAGGATGATTTCTTCGGCGAACCACCCCTCGACGAGTCGAAGGTGACCGTCGGCGAATTGCTTCCGGCCGTGGGTAGCGCGATGACCTACACGTACGACTTCGGTGACAACTGGGTGCACGCTATCAAGCTGGAGAAGATTTTAGCGGACGACGACGGCGGGCAGCTTCCGCGCTGCACCGCTGGCCGCGGTGCCGCTCCAGCGGAAGACAGTGGTGGCACCTGGGGCTGGGCGAATATTGTCCAGGCCGTCAACGATCCGAACCATGATGAGCACGAGGAGTACCGGGAGTGGTTGGGACTGCAGCCCGGGGAAACGCTGGATCCCAAGGCATTCGACCCGGCCGAAGTCAACGAGGACCTGGCCGACCTGGTCTGATGCCCGACCGAGCTCTCGGATCTGCCCATGTTTAACGGCGACACTCCGGCGGATTTGGAGGCACACCGGTTTTTAGATCACGATCAAGCTGAAACGTGGGCAGATCTCAGAGCCACCGGTCTGGGAAGGCAATCCCAGCAAGACGGCGGCCGAAACCCCATCCTTGGTTTCTCCGACACGTAGTTTGCCGGACATCAACTGGGGAGGTGCGCGTCGCGCGTCTCGCTGACATTTTTTCGGGCTGTGGGCGAGGTGTTGGCACAACGTGACAGTCCGGCTGGACGGATTCTTCCAGCCGGACTGTCATGTTGCGCAGGAATTGCTCCTTGCCCCAGTCTTCGACGCCTCAGTCCTCGACGATCACCTTGCCGACCATGCCCATGTAGTCATGCAGGGCGCAGATGTATTTGAACGTCCCGGCCGTGGTGAAGGTGACGGCGAATGTTGACCCCGGGATCATGAACCCCGAGCTGAGCTGGCCGCCGGCGAAGTGTTTCGGATCGCCCACCGGGGCAAATATGTCCGCCGGTTCGGTTCCGAAGGTGACGGTGTGCGGCTCGCCCATTCCGGTGTTGGCGAACCACACCGTGTCTCCGCGGTGCACGGTCACGGTCTGGCGGACGAAGCGCATGATCATCGCCTTGCCGTCGTCGCCACCCATAAGGACCTTGTGATTGCTGGACTGCTCCGCCAGGGCGTTGTCGAGTTTGTATCCATCCTGGAGGATGGAGCGCTCGTGTGACTTTGTCGATCGGTCGTAGTCAGCCTGAGTATGGGGGTACTTTGATCCTGCCGACTGGACGTGGACGGTCCCCTTCATCATCATGCCGTGGACCAGGCAGTAGTACGTGAAATCGCCCTTGTCTGGAAACGTCAGACTGTAGCTCTTGACGGCAGGGAAC
>JBBRKU010000658.1:0-1490 GCA_038231735.1 Actinomycetales bacterium
GCGCCCGGTCTCCGCCAGCCAGGTGGGTCCCCGACCGGCCGCTGTCCAGCCGCGCTATCGCGATGGGCACGCCGGAGGCCAAGAAATAATGCCCACAGCACGGCTGGAATGCTGAAAGCGAGCAGCGCCATCAGGGCACTCGGGTGCGCCAACGCTATGCCCGGAACAAAACCGAAGAGCAGGAGCAGCGCAAGCGCAGGGCGAGGACCGCCGTCGGCCCCCAGGCCAAGGACGTCGACCATCAGCGCAAGTCCCACCGGAAGCAGGGCCAGCGCCAGGAGATAGGGGTAGAGGACCCCCCAGTTGACCATCAGGTACGGAAATGAGGCGAAGCCGGTGGACAGTGCTCCCGCCAGCAGGATGACGGCCGGCCTTGATCCGCTGAGCCGGGTGGACAGGAGGATGGCGGCGAGGGGCCAGACCACCGCGGCGACAACGATGTTCAGCACGTTGACCGCCACCGGAATGGTCGTTCCGCTGCCCTGGACAACCAGGGCGGCCAGGTCGTGCCACGCCGCAGGATAGAACGCCGGCGAGTTAACGTCCAGGCTGCCCAGACTGAGGGAGGAGGCCCTGCCGGTATCCAGGATGAACCGCACGGCATTGAGATGGAAGACGTTGTCGTAAGTCTGCGAGATGTTTCCGGGTGAACCAATAATCTGGGTCATCCGTACACCGATGATCCCCGCGGCGCCAAGCAGGGCCGCACCGGTGCTCAGAACCACCCGCCATGACGGCTGATGCGGTACCGGCAGCAGGGGCTCCGGGTTGTCATCGCGCCGCAGCCACCAGTACCGGATTCCCAGGGCTGCACCTGCGCAGATCAGTGTCCAGAGTGCGAAGGTGGGCAAGGTCCAGGCGATATGGAGCAGCTGCGCCGCAACCGCACCCACGGCGGCCAGCGAAACGGTGATGGGCGCCGCGACGCCTGCCCAGACGAGTCCGCGGGCACCGACGAGCCTGCCCAGGATTACCCCGGGGATGAAGAGGATCGCCAGAGACGCCAAAAGCGGCAGCACTGTTTGTAGCCATGACATAAACGCGGTTGCACTCTCTTGCCGTTTCTTGGTCCACCCAGCCTACAAGAGCACGCCCGGCTGAAGGAGTCCGCCTGCGGCCGGGCAATCCTTCCGGGCTTCCAGAACTGACCACCTTTGGCCGCCCGAGCCCGTGTATATCCGGCGTGTCGTCAGTTCTGCCGGCGAGTCGGATTGATAAGTGGTCGGCTTTCGCTGACCGATCAAGGCCACTTCCGGCCGGCGGGATCGGTGGAAGGCCTTACACACCCGGGCATGGGCTCGGCCGACCGCTGGGGTGTGTAAGTAGGGGGCGACCGGGGCGCTATGGGATACTGGGGGCGTGAGTCGTGTCTGGGTTGTGGTGCCGTTGTACAACGAGGACTCCGTCATCGGCTCCGTCATCGAAGGGCTGCTGCCCGCCTTCCCGAACGTCGTCTGCGTTGATGACGGAAGCTCGGACGGCTCCGCCGC
>JBBRKU010000659.1:0-1473 GCA_038231735.1 Actinomycetales bacterium
CGCTGGGTGGTCGATAGGGAAGGTGTCGGTGCTTTTGTAAACTCCGAGGAAGATCTCCCAGAGCTTACACTTAGAGATAAGCTTTCGCTACTAGCCAGCCTGGATGGGCAGAAGATTAGTAGCATAGGTGTTGGCGATGCTAACCCACATCTTTCCATGAAGTTTGAATCTGGCGCTGTTCTGTTTGTAAATGGCTTTCATGAGCAGTACGAGTGCTGGCAATTGGGGACCACAGGTTCAAGTCAGACGTATCTAGTTGTAGCTGCTCCAGAAGGCAAGCTTACAACGTGGGATCCAAATGGCTCACCAGAGGCAACCTCCTAATTCCAGGAGATCTTGGTAGAATCAATCCCGTTTGGCACAGCCACAAGGGCGACAGCACCCTGTGTGCCTAGTAGGTGGTCAGGACACCCGCCGGGTGGGCAGCAGGCCACCAAGGTCATTGGCTGTGCCTGTCCTGTGGCACACACCAAGTGCAGGATTGCCTGGTGAAAATATTGAGTGACGGCTGACTGGGTCGAGAAATATGTCGCTGGAGGAGTCTGGCGATGACCTACCGGATCCGTGCAATAGAAGCCCTTGAAGCGGGTGGATACGCTGTGACCTTCGACGACCTTGACGCGCGTACGACACTGACCATCAAGTGTTCAGTAGTCAACCACGAGGGAATCGTCGGGGTGCAACCTGAACCCGACATCTTTATGAACAGCGGAATGTCGGCCCAAGCAATACGAGCAATATCGGCGGCTGTTGCGGCGTTTGACCATGCACGGCACGGAGGTAGTCATCTGCCGGCTAATTGAGCACTTGTAGAATTGGCATGACGGCGGGCAGTTTCCTCAACTGGCCAGGCGGCACCTGGGAGGCAGGGCTGTGAATAAAGCAGATCAAGATGGGTACCCGGTGCGTCATATCGCGGTTGAGGAATCGGGAAGAGATTCACTCCATTATTTTGGGCCCGTCAGATGGGCACGATGGCAGCGGCGATGCGCTGGCACTGCAGAAAGGGATGTCCTTTGGGACCGGATGATCCCGCTGCAGTAGCCTCGTCCTAGCAGAGCGGCCAAGGCAGGCAGGCAGTAACTCGTACCTTGACAACTGAATCTTCCAGCGGCGCCGGTGTCCAGCGGGCCCACGCCTACAACGGCGACGGGCCGCGCATGAACAAAGACCGTGGGCGGCACCACCAGCCAGGACACCTGGGACGAGGCGGAGGGGCTGCCGGCGTTGCTGCAGGAGGGCGCCACCAAGTACATCACCGGCCCTGGCGGCACGCCCATCGAGCAGGTGGACGGCTCCGGGAACGTGCGCTTCTACCTGGCCGACCACCTGGGGAGCATCCGCGGGCTGGCCGACACCAGCGGGACGATCACCGACTCGTACTCCTACGACCCCTACGGCAAGCAGACCGTCGTCACCGGCAGCGCCGCCTCCACCCCCTTCGGCTACGCGGGGCAGTACACCGACGCCGAG
>JBBRKU010000660.1:0-1464 GCA_038231735.1 Actinomycetales bacterium
CAAAAAGCTGGTATTCGAAGGCGGCCTCATTGCTGGTGCGGCCGCTGGTATAGAAGGTCGCTTGATTCGGGGAGTCCAGGGCGTTCAGTTCGCGGGTGATGATGCCGAAGGCGATGTCCCAGCTGATCGGCTGGTAATGGTCCTTCCCCGCCGGCTTGTACACCGGCCGGACCAGGCGCCCCTGCTGCCCCAGCCAGTACTCGGTCCTCCCCTGCAGATCGCCCACAGAGTGCTCTTCCCAGAAGGTGTCGGGAACCTTAAGCGGATTGGCCTCCCAGCTAACCGCCTTGGCGCCGTTTTCGCAGAACTCGGCCAGCTTGCGGTGCGGCGGATCCGGCCAGGCACAGCTCATACAGTCGAAGCCGTCCTTCTGGTTTAACGCCGCCAGGGTCTTTAGCGACCTTCCCGGCCCCATCTCGCGCAGGGCGCGCGGGATGGATTCGGTCAGACTGGGCAGGCCGGCCGCCCAGGTCTTCGGTTTGCTGATCTCCAGCTCGGGATCGCTCGCATCGTCCGCTGGGAGCTTGCTTTTGGTCATGACCGCCTCACCGACTCTCGGCGCGGGATCGCCAAGATGCCCATGATTCAGTCCTAGCAGGTCCATTGACCAACCACAATGGTTCCACTGGGGCGCCGGATGGGCATCCGGCGCCCGTATACTCAGGCCTGGTGGTCCCTGACGGCGCGGTTGACGGCGGAAATGACGGCCTTCAGCGAGGACATCGAAGTGTTGGAATCGATGCCTATCCCCCACAGCACCCGCTCGCCAACGGCGCACTCGACGTACGCCGCGGCACGCGCATTGCCGCCCTCGGAGAGCGCGTGTTCGGAGTAGTCCAGCACCCGGACGTCGACGCCGTCGCCGTGCAGGATGTCCAACAGCGCCGCAATGGGGCCGTTGCCGGTGCCGGTGCGGCGCTGCTGCACGCCGTCGATCATCATGGACGCGGTCAGCGTCATCGAGCCCGTCTCGTCCGTTTCAGTGTTCAGCGAACCGAGCGCATACCGGCCCCACTGGCGGTCCGGGGCACCGGATGGGGCCGGCAGGTACTCGTCAACGAAGGCTTCCCACAGCTGGGCGCCGCTGACCTCGCCACCAACGGTGTCCGTGCGCTTCTGGATGACGCCGGAGAATTCGATCTGCGCGCGCCGGGGCAGGTCCAGGCTGTGCTCGTTCTTGAGCAGGTAGGCCACGCCGCCCTTGCCGGACTGCGAGTTGACGCGAATCACGGCCTCGTAGCTGCGGCCCAGGTCCTTCGGGTCCACCGGCAGGTACGGGACCGCCCAGGTGACCTCGGCAACGTCCTTGCCGGCCGCGGCGGCATCGCGTTCCAGCGCCTCGAAGCCCTTCTTGATGGCATCCTGGTGGGATCCGGAGAAGGCGGTGAACACCAGGTCCCCGCCGTAGGGCATCCGCTCCGGTACCGGCAGCTGGTTGCAGTACTCGACGGTGCGGCGGATCTC
>JBBRKU010000661.1:0-1460 GCA_038231735.1 Actinomycetales bacterium
CGGCCCGGGCCGATGAAATCCAATATGGTCAAGCCCTTCCTGGAAAACCGGCACGGCTTTGCTCCGGAGGTCTACCCGCATCCGGCGCTCATCCCGGCCCTGAAAGAGACCCACGGTGTCACCGTCTTCCACGAACAGGTGCTGCGGACCTTCCACGTGATGACCGGCTGCGGGCTGGCGCGGGCGGATGAGTTCCGGCGCGCACTGGGCAATGAGGCGCTGGAGCCGGCGGTGGAGGACTACTTCCGGCGGGAGGCCAGGAAGAAGCAGTTCTCCCTGGAGGTGATCGACAAGGTCTGGGACACGTTGAAGGCCTTTGGCAGCTTCGGCTTCTGCAAGGCCCACGGCGCCGCTTTTGCCGTGCCCACCTACCAGTCCGCGTGGCTGAAGGTCCATCATCCGGAGGCCTTCCTGGCCGGATTGTGGGAGCACGATCCTGGGATGTACCCACGCCGGTTGCTGGTGGCGGAGGCCCGCCGGATGGGCATTCCGATTTTGCCGCTGGACATCAACCGCAGCACGGGGGAGTACCGGGTGGAATGGGTTGAGGATGCGGCGGCAGGCACGACGGCGGCGCTGGAACCTTTTGCCGGCCGGCCGGCGCGCCGGCTGGGCATCCGGATGAGTCTGGCCGGGATTTACGGACTCTCCGGCACGGAGCTCAAGCGGATCGTGGCCCACCAGCCCTATGATTCGCTGGCTGATCTGCGCACCCGCGCCCGCGTTGGCCGGTCAACGCTGAAGCGGCTGGCCCAGCTGGGGGCCTTCGATGCGCTGCACCTGGCAGCCAAGGGGGAGACGGGATCCCTGGCCAGCCGGGCGGACCTGATTGCCCATCTGCAGAGCTTGCCCGCGAAGTCGTCCAGCAAGCGCTGGGAACCGATCGAGGGCCAGCTGCACCTGCCGCTGGGCGATCTGGAGCTGAATAATCTGAAGGGCGAGCTGCCGGAGCCCACGGCGCTGGAAAAGGTACGCACCGAGCTTGATCTGCTGGCCATGGACGTCAGTGACCACCTGATGGCCAGCTACCGGCCGTTGCTGGAAGCATTGGGTGTGACCACGGCGGACAAACTGCTGGGGATGCGCAACAATTCGGAGGTCCTGGTGGCCGGCATCCGGGTGGCCACCCAGACCCCGCCCATGCGCGGGGGCCGCCGGGTGGTATTCATCAGCATCGACGACGGCACGGGCTGCGTGGATGCGACGTTTTTCCACGAGGCGCAGGAGAAATCCGGACCCTTGCTGTTCGGTACCCGGATGCTGCTGATCCGGGGGCTGACCCGCCGGACGGGTCCGCGCGGTATCAGCCTGCAGGCGCTGGAGGCCTGGGACCTGAGCCAGACGGACACGCTTCCGCTGCCCCCGGGAACCGTGCCCGGCAAGCCGTTGCCGGGGCAGTCGCCGGATCCGCTCACCGGCACGCGCCGGACGCTGGCCGTCACCGGGCTGGGAGGTTAGCC
>JBBRKU010000662.1:0-1430 GCA_038231735.1 Actinomycetales bacterium
ATGGTTTCCATGACCGACCAGGTCTTAATCGTCTGCCCCACGGTGAGCCCGAAGTATTCCTTGACGAGCCAGAACCCGGCATCGCTGACGTGGGAGAAGAACAACGATCCGGCGCCGATCGCGAGGACAACCAAAGCCAGTTGGGTGGGTGACAGGCAGGAGGCCAGCGGCGCGATAATGCCTGCGGCGGTCACCGTGGCCACCGTCGCCGAGCCCGTGGCGAGACGGATCAGCACCGCGACGATCCAGCCCAACAACAGCGCCGACAGGCTGGCGGCCACCGCGATCTTGGCGATGGCCATTCCGGTGCCCCCGTCCACGAGGACCTGCTTGAATCCCCCGCCCGCGCCGACGATGAGCATGACCCCGACCATCGGCATCAGGCTCTGCCCGATCTTCTTTGTCAGCGTCGAGGCGGAGAAGCCCACTCTCGTTCCGAATGTCACGATGGCCAGCAATACCGCTATCAGCAGGGCGAACACCGGGTCGCCGATGAAGTCCAGGAGGGGCCGCAATGCGGCGCCTTTGTCCATCCAGATGTCCGCTCCCGCTTTGATCAGCATCAGTACCAGCGGGGACAGAAGAATGATCAGGGTCCAGGCGAAGGACGGGCTCCGTGTTGCCTCCGGGTCCTGCGCTTTACCCACGGCTGTATCCCTGGCTGAACTGTGAGACTGCGTGTTGGTCTTCGGTGAATCCACCTTAAGCGTGCCGGTACTTTGCGATGCCGCTGTTTGTGCGGCCCCGGTGGAACCGACCGTGACGGCGAGGCCGGCGCCAGCGGCGCCGATGGGGACCATCCGTGCGGCCAGACGCCCGAACAGCGGGCCGGCGACAATCACCGTCGGAATCGCCACCAGGAGGCCTAACGCCAGGGTCACGCCGACGTTGGCGTGCAGAATGCCGATCGCAGCCAAGGGGCCCGGGTGGGGAGGCGGCTTAGACGAAACAAAGCGGCCCCAATTGGAAGGCTCCCGGCTCGTGCGTGGGACAATTCGGTCTCAGGTTCCTTGCCGTTAGCTGAGTGAGGTGTGTCAAGGATTTGAGACAGTTGGTTAGTTTCTTTTGGGTTAGGCAGCCGCGGGTAGCGGCTGCTTTTCTGCCCAGGAACACCTTTCCCGGTGCACCGGCGTCCTTGAAAGCTACGCACAAAAGGTCTACGAGAACGTACTCCCGTAAAGGACAACCCTGGAAGCACCTCTGCTCCAGCCTCCCTGGCCAGGCGCTCCTGATGGCTGCTGTCCCTCTGGGTTCGCCATGTCTGACGTGAAGATCGACGACACACGGGGCCAGACCTGTCCTCGGGCAGCGACGAGGTTCTGCCCTTACCAGACGCGCTCCGGCGCTCGTATTCGCAGGCGAAGGTGAACTTCTGGTGAAAACCTTCGGGATCCGATCCGGCAGTCAGGGACGGGGGGCATAATCGGAAG
>JBBRKU010000663.1:0-1427 GCA_038231735.1 Actinomycetales bacterium
CGTTTTGAAGCCCTGCAGACCGGCGTCTGTCCTAAAGCGGACTGAGTATCTCCCATAGAGCTGGCTGTTGGGGCGGTCCGGATTGGGACTGCTGAAGATGGGCGCCGGGGCTGCACCCATGGACGTGCCATTTTCCGAGTGCAGGTACATGTCCAGGACACCGTTTTTCACGCTGAGGACTTTGCTCGGGTAGTAGCCGGACTTCCCGCCGTTCTTTTGACCGGCAGTATCCGGCGTTCCGTCCGGGTAGTTCTGGGTCCATTTTGCCTTGTACGCGTCGCCCGGGAAACCGCCCAGGGGCACATCTCCACTGGTGAAATCGTCCGCGAAAACCTGCTTCCATCCGGGCAGGTCGCCGACGGGCATCGCCGAATCCAAGACCGGTGCCGGCTGCGCTGCACCGCCGTCGCCGGTCGGCAGACCCGGGGCGGCATGGTCCGTGCCATCGGCCTGAATGCTGGCCGGTCTGACTGATCCGGCGTCGAGGACAAGCACGGTGAGACCAATGAACGCGAGGAGGGTGGCAATGGTGGCCGCACCCAGGACATGAAGGAGACCGCGGCGCCGGAAAATACCCGAAGCGATTCCTGTTGGACGGCCCCCCGTTTTCATGTCGCCAGTGTGGCACCGATTGACGTTGACATCAAGGCTACGCCTCGGCATAATGCGCCGCGGCCGTCAGCGTGGGTGGGCAGCGCCCCCGCGGCGGCCCGCGGTAGCGGCGGCGGACCGCCGTTTGGTCAGCGGCGTTCAGGTCAGAGCCGTTCAGGTCAGTGCCGTTCAGGTCAGCGCTGCTGCGCCATGGCCCGGTTGATCCGGCCCGTTTCCATCAGGTGTTCCAGCAAGGCCTGCTCCGGCTGGTCCGGATGTCGGCGCACATGCGCCCGCAGCCGGGTGGCGGTTGCCGAATCCGCGGACTCATCATGGCCCAGCACCGAATTGATGATCTCCAGCGCCTGCCCGCGGACCTCCGGCGCATCATCGGAGGGGGCGGGCAGATATTCGGCGACCTCGAATGGCTCGGTGTCTTCCAACCGGCCAACGGACAGCAGCTCCGGTGACATGAAGCTTCCTTTCCCCTGCATAAGTTTCCGTCACTAAGTATACCCAAAAATCAACAGTATTTTGTCATGTTTTGACAGACGTTTTTCCGTTGGAATCGTTCCTGCACCGCTAGTTGATAACGCTCCAGTAACGGCGGCCGCGTTAACTGCTGTGTTAACGAGCGGGACAGCTACGGGCGCGTAAACGCTGCCGCAGCCACCTGCACGAGGTTGGAGGAAAGATCCATGGAACGACTCTTGAGATTAGGCCTGGTGGGCGCGATTGCCGTGCCCGTGCTGGCCCTGGCTTTTATTTCCGGGCCGGCTTCGGCCGCCCCCACCGCTAGCCCCACCGCTAGCCCCACCGCTACCCCCACCGCTACC
>JBBRKU010000664.1:0-1385 GCA_038231735.1 Actinomycetales bacterium
ACTCCAATAACTCCGTTAGGGCGGGTTTTGACGACGACCGGCGGAAAACCGTAGGTTCCCGTAGGTCTCAGTGAACGCTATAAACGTACAAGTCCCGTATTTACAAACGAAATGCAATTTCCCAAGCCGAACGTCGCCGGTTCGAACCCGGTCTCCCGCTCCATTCTTTCAAACCATCCGGGCTTCATGCGGATCTGCTCACCTCAGTGAGGCAGCGCCCTTACCGACCAATCTTCGGAACACAATACTGAACTCTGAAGCGATACTTGTTGAAATTTCTGAAGCCGTTGGCCTGCCCATGGAGTGCCGGGTTTTGACACGATATAGTTTCAGGCATATGAGACTCATTGTGCGGATTGTGGTTGCTGGTTTTCTGATGGTTGCCGGGCTGCCGGCCCAGGCTCCTGTCCCTGTCATTGCGGGGCGATGGACGGGTGTTGCTGATACCACCGATGAGGCCGGCACGAAGCGGCAGGAGAAGCAGACCATCGAGATCAGGATGGAGGAGGGGAAGCTGACTGGAAACCGTATTGGCAAGGATGGAAAAGCCGGCCTGAAGCTGGATGTGCAGCAGGCCGGTACCAGGGTGAACGCGTATGTTTACCTTGATTTCGAGGGTGGTGAGCCGCTTCGGTGGAAGCTGGAACTGAAGGACGGGTCGCTGGTGGGCACGTTTTCCGCGCAACACCACAATCCGGCGAAGTGGATCTATGACCGGGTGGGGACAATCACGATGACAAAGGAGAAGTAGCATCTCCAGATACTGCCGCTGCTGAAGTCCGGCATTCCTGAGGTGAAACCCCGCACGAGGTAAACGAGGCCGTAAGGTATCGCCTTTAACAACAACCCACTGTTGCGGCGTGGCCCGCCAGCCGGGGTTTTGTCCGGGGGCGCTATTGACGCATGGCCCAGTCCAGTTTGTAGTAAAAAGCCTGTTCCATCAGCTTGACATGCGCTTTGTAGCCATCCGGATCCACAAAAGGATTCGGTCCTTGCCCCAGCCGCGGGTACTTCTGTTTGAGTCCGTAGAACTTGCCGTGTGAGGCCAGAAACACATCGCAGGGCAGGGACTTCAGGAGTTTGAATGTCTTCTGGTAATCCTCCGCCATGTTGGGATATGCGGGGTTATTGACCAGTGTGATGGCGCTGTTCACGCCGGCGCTCCCGATGATGACCACGTCGAGAGTCTTTCCGTTTTCGATAGTTTTGAGCGTCCAGGTAGTGTTGCCCTTTGTATGACCAGGGGTGAGATGCGCCACCAGAGAATTGCCGCCCAGCTTCACCTCATCATTGTCATGCAGCACCCGGCTGATGCGCGCTACGGGATAACCACCGCGCCCGGGGTTCGGGTGTTCAGTGGCGGGGACATCGCCCTCCATCACCAT
>JBBRKU010000665.1:0-1368 GCA_038231735.1 Actinomycetales bacterium
ACTGTGGCCCGCGGCCAGGGCGGAAAAGACGGCCGCAAAGGAGACCGGCTCGCCCTCCAAGGTTATGACGATCCCCAGGTCGAACCAGTCCCTGTCGTTGGTCGCAGTGGTGGAAATGCTGACGACCGGGGCCTCGGTGGCTTCGCGGTAGTCGGCCACCTCGCCCGCGGATTCAACAATGACGTCGGGCAGAGCCTGCAACGCCGGCAGCACCTTCTCGGTAAAAGTCATGGTGTCCAGCCCGTCCAGCTCGGCGGCGGCGCTGAGCCGGGGCTCGCCCCAGATCCCGTTCGAGGACTCGCCGAGCGCCGGCACCAGGTCCCAGGGGTGTCCCACGGACTGCAGGATGCGCGATTCCGCCGCGTCATCGCGGTATCCGGCGTCACCGGGCTGGCTCCAGAGCGGTTGCGCAGTAAGCCGCGTGCCGGCCGCATAATGCCATTCCCAATGAAGGCGGAGCCTGTGGTCCTGGCCATAGTTGGCCAGCAGCGACAGGGTTGGCGCGGAATAGCTGGGCAGCTCCACGGAGGAATCCTTGGAGGCGATCTCCGCGGAGCGCTTAAGCTGCGGATAGAACTGGGTCAGGAAGCGTTCCTCATCGCGGGCAGGGATCCGTACCGGAGAGCCCTTGCTGGCGAAACTGAGCAGTTGCTCGGAGACAGAGGCATCAAGCGGTGCCAGCGTGATGGCGCCGGGGACCGGAACGCCGATGGCCCTCGCCGATGGCGCCTCCGGCAGCAGCGTGTCCTCCCCATCCGCAAAGAACAGCCCGTGCGCGGGCCGGCCGATGGTTCCAACGGCGGCAGGGTCAAGCGGCGCCCCTCCGGCAATGCTGAGCTCGGCCTCCAAGTCCAGGGCGCCGGATTCCGACCGGCTCAGATTCAGTTTCACCGCAGCCGGATCCGTCAGCACGCGCACTGGTTCCGCGGAACCGCGGCTGTGGACCAGGCTCAGTCCGATGTTGCCGGCCTCAGCCAGCAGGTTCCACAGATTGCGGCCGCTGAAGCCGTTCAGCGCCAGCACCGGTGTGGACGGGCTCAGCTGGCGGCCCGCCGGCGAGTGGGAGTTGAGGAACTCTATCAGCCAGGTGAGATGGTCCTCGTTGAATTTCCGTCCGAAGTTAAGGTAGTTCAGGGTGTTCCAGCCGATGCCGGTCCGCACCCACTTGCCCTTGGCCCCCAACATCACTGGCCGGACGTTGAGCTGCAGGTTGGCCGGCTTTGCGTTCCGGTAGCCGTTGTAGGAGAACCGCGGGGCCGGCCGCTCCAGCTCGAACTGCAGTGCCAGCGGGGGCGCGTCGGTGTCGTTGCCGGAGGGGCGCTGGGGGAGCAGGTCTGACAGTGCCGCTTCCCAGTCCGCGGTTCCGGC
>JBBRKU010000666.1:0-1324 GCA_038231735.1 Actinomycetales bacterium
CGTCGTGCTTGTGCTGCTCGCGCTGGGACTGGGGCTGGGCTACGCCTGGACCCAGACGCGCTACTACGTGGGCGAATCCAACGGCCGCGTCGCGGTCTATGCCGGTGTATCGCAGTCCCTGGGGCCGATCCAGCTCTCACACGTCTACCGGGAAACCGATGTGAAGGTCTCCTCGCTGCCGGAATTCTCCCAGCAGCGCGTGCACCAAACGGTCCCGGCCACCGGACTGAATGACGCGCAGCAGATAATCATTGACCTGCAGCTGGGCACCCAGGAACACCCGTGCCCGCCGCCGCCTTCGGCGAGCCCATCCGCGACACGGACGCCCAGCCCGGCGCCTGCCTCCACGGCCGCCGCCGCGCCGTCGCCATCAGCTTCCCCGAGCCACGCCCCGGCCACCCCCTCCCCCTCCGTGGGCTCCTCCGCCACGCCGACATCCTGCACTGGAAGTGCCCAATGAGCCAGGTCCAGACCGTGGCCAAGCCACGCCGCACCGTGGAGCTGTTCCTGCTGATCCTGGCGCTTGGGCTCGGCATTTTTGCCAACGCGCTGGTCAATATCAACCTGAACCGGCCGTTCGATTCCGACTTCTATTCGCAGACCGCCGTAATGACCGTACTGGCCTTCGGGATGCATATTTCACTGCGCTTCAAGGCGAAATATGCTGACCCGGTAATACTCCCGGTGGTAATTGCCCTGAACGGCATAGGTCTGGCCATGATCCACCGGCTGGATATCGCCACGGGTGACAACGCCGCGTCCCGGCAGTGGCTCTGGACCTCCCTGGCCGTAGTTGCGGCCGTCGCGGTGCTCTGGTTCCTGCGCAACCACCGCGTGCTGCGCCGCTTCACGTACATCTCGCTCATCGTCAGCGTCGTGCTGCTGATCCTGCCCTTGGTTCCGGGCATCAGCGCGGGTGACGTCAATGGCGCCAGCGTCTGGATCAAGTTGGGTGGCAGCACCTTCCAGCCCGGCGAGGTCGCCAAGATAACGCTCGCTATATTCTTTGCCGGGTATCTGTCCTCCAACCGGGACCTGATCCTGCTGGCCGGCAAGAAGGTTGGCCCGCTCCAACTGCCGAGGGTCCGGGACCTGGGCCCGATGATCGTGGCCTGGCTGGCAAGCGTCGGAGTGCTGGTCTTCCAGCATGACATCGGCACCTCGGTGCTGTTCTTCGGATTGTTCATGTCCATGATCTACGTGGCCACCAGCCGGGTCAGCTGGGTGGTGATCGGTTTGCTCCTGATGGCCGTTGGCGGCTTCCTGGCGGCCAAGATCTTCCCGCACGTTTCGGCGCGCATCGACGTCTGGGTCAACGCGTTCA
>JBBRKU010000667.1:0-1315 GCA_038231735.1 Actinomycetales bacterium
GCTTGCCGCAGCCCGGCCACGTCTGCCGCGTTGGTGAAGACGGTCGCCGTCGCGCCGTTCACTGCCACCCGCACCGAGGCGCGCGTGTCCACCTGGAGCACATTCTGGTGGATCTCGGAGTTGGCGTAGCGGGTGACGGCCGTCCGGTCGGTGAGCAGCGCGATCTCGGTTTGATCCGCCGGGGAGCCGCGCAGCGCCGAGTCCAGGGTCTCCAGGGTAGCGGTGCCGTCCGGGACGGCAGCCGAAGGGAAGGTGGTGATAGGGGGCCTCCTGTCAGGCATGGAGATCGGGTTTCGCTACTCGCTGCGGGCCACGACCATCTGCGGCACGCGCACCGGCGCGGCCCCGTGGGCCACATGGCAGCTTTGCAGCGGCTCGCCTTTGGCACAGCCGGGGAACCCCCAGAGGGTCCACTCGGCAGGCCCGGCCACCGCGTCCACCGCGCCCCAGAAGAGCGGCGTCCGATTCTGAAAGCTCGCGCCCTTGAACAGCCGTCCGGTAAACTGGCCGTGCTTGATCTCGCGGCACAGCTCGACCGAAAAGTGAAAGTTCATCCGCTTGTCGTCCAGGCTCCACGAGGAGGGCGTTTCCAGGTACAGCCCGTCCTCCACCCCGGCGATCAGCTCGGCCAGCGAGCCGTGGCCCGGCTCCAGGCTGAGGTTGGTCATCCGCACGATGGGGATGCGGCCCCAGCTGGTCGCCCGGCCCGCGCCGTTGCTCGTCTGGCCGATGGCGGGCGCGGTTTCCCGGCTGGTCAGGTAGCCGACAAAAATGCCGTCGCGCACAATGGGCGTCCGTTGCGCGGGCGTGCCCTCGTCGTCCCAGCCGAACGTGCCCAGGCCGCCCGGCGTCAGCGCATCCGCCGTCAGGTGTACCGCCGGTGAGCCGTAGCGGAATTGCCCCAGCATCTCCGGCATCAGGAACGAGGTGCCGGCGAAAGCCGCCTCCCAGCCCAGCACGCGGTCCAGCTCGGTGGGGTGGCCGCAGCTTTCGTGGACCAGCAGGGCCATCATGTCGGAGCCGAGCACCGCCGTGGTCGGGCCGGTGGGCACCCACTCGGCGGCCACCAGTTGCCCGGCCTCCGCCCCCACCTGCGCGGCCCGCTCCGGCAGGCGCAACCCCTCCACGAAATCCCAGCCCGCCTGGTGCATATTGTTGAACGAGCGATTATAGGCGTAGCCCGTCTCGTCCACGGCGGTCGCTTCCAGCTGGGCCTGACACTCGACGAGATGCTGGCGCAGGTGCGCGCCGGTCGTATTGATGAACAGCTTATCGGTCACGACCGCGCCGGTTTCGGCGATGGCGACTTTGATCC
>JBBRKU010000668.1:0-1312 GCA_038231735.1 Actinomycetales bacterium
CCACCGGCCGCAACCATTGAACTTCCGGCCGCCCGCGAACGCGCAGCTTGATCGGACCCCGCTCAAACAGGGCGCTGATTTCCGTGCCGGCATCCAGGAAAAAAGCCGAGGGCTCCAATGGCGGGCCGGCCTTGGGTGCCACCAGCCGCGACAGCTCCAGGGTCCACAGCTTGGCGCATTCGACCATTGTATCAGCGACCTCGAGATGATCCGGATCCGCCACCAGTTCGTTCTCGCGCAGCCAGTCGAGCACCCGGCGCGAAAACACATCCGCCCACAGCAGGCCGAAACGCTGCCCTTCGTTCGGAATCTCCACCGCCGCCCGAAAGGTGGCCGCTCCCTCCCGGCGAAAGAACTCATGGGCGCGGGCCAGCAGTTCATGCAGCAGCGTGCCAGTGCGCCTCGGCAGCCCGCTGTGGCCCAGTTCGAGAGGATCCAGCACGGAGCGCAGCCGGTCATCCCAGCGGCCGTGCTGGGCGGCGAGCACCTCCATCGCCTGGGTCAGGGTCAGTTGCGCCGGGGCGTCGCTGGCAATGCCGGTTTTGGTGCGGTGCCGTACGGAGTATTCAAACAGCGCATCCAGGATCAGCGGCTCCAGCGCCTGGCGCAGCGCCGGGGTGATTTCAAGCCGGGCAAGGTCCATGGGTCAGGACGGGGTATCATGCCATAGGACGATCTGCGGCCCGTTGCCGTCGTCCGCCGGATCCAGCGGATGCAGGATGGCGTGGTCCGCCAGCGGGGAGACGCGCAGGGTGAGGCGCAGCGATTCCAGCGAGCAGTCGCAGCCCAGCTCGACCAGCCGCCGGTGCAGCCGGCGCACCTCCATCCAGCGCTCCGTCTTCAGCAGCACCCCCGCCGTTTCCAGCGCATGCTGCGGCAGCTTCTCCGGCTGGGGCCGGGGACTTGCGACAGGTACGGCGCGTGGCACGGGCGGGCTGGCCGCGACGGCAGGAACCGCAAGGGCGCCCGCCGTGCCGGCCACAGCGAGCACCGGCTGCGGAGCGGCCGGCCGCGGAGGCACCGCCACCGGCTGCGGCTTGCCCGCCATCGCCGCCTGAACCGCCGCCCACACCCGCAGGGACCGCAGCCGCCCGCTCTCGCGCAGCGCCTGCATCACGTTCTCGTGCGTGGCCGCCGGTTCGGTGAGGAGCTGGTCGTAGTTCTGCTCCCGCAACGATGCCAGCACCGTGCCCAGCGACACCAGCATGGCCGTCTCCGGTGCGGAAACCTGAAGGAAAAAATTACCCTCCTTAAACTTGTTAAACAAGTCCGTGGTGAGCTGCCCGCCCAGCCCGGAGCAGCCATTGCGCAC
>JBBRKU010000669.1:0-1303 GCA_038231735.1 Actinomycetales bacterium
AGCGTCTGGTGGGGCTACGCGGTGGTGCATTTGTATTTCCTGGGCTGGATGTTCTCCTTCATCATCCACGGCCAGACCATCAGCGACACCGAGCAGTACCGTGCATGGGCGGTTGCCGGTTTTGATCCCGGGGAGTCACAGGAGGCCATCAGCCCGTGGGTCTACCCGGTGCTGGCGCAGATCCCGATCTTCCTGTCCGATATCGCCGGCCCGGACCTGTTCCTGCTGGTCTGGACGCTGATCATCAGCGCGCTCAACGCCGGTGCACTGCTCTTCCTCACCGGCGCCGGCCGGCGGCGGGCCGGGATCGCCCCGGCGTGGTGGTGGCTGGTGTTCACCGTGTTCATGGGATACCTCAGCTTTGCCCGGGTGGACGGCATCACCGCACCCATTGTCCTGGTGGCGCTGCTGTTCGCCGCCAGCCGGCCCGCGCTGGCCACCGTGCTGCTCAGTATTGCCACCTGGATCAAGGTCTGGCCCGCGGCCGTGCTTGCCCCGATCCTGATTGCCAGCCGGAAGCGGGCAAAGATCATTGCGGCCGGCGCCGCGGTGACCGCGGTGGTGGTTGCCGGCACGTTCTGGGTGGGCGGCATCAGGCATCTGTTCGACTTCCTGACCAACCAGGGCGAGCGCGGCATGCAGCTCGAGGCCACCTTTTCCACCCCGTGGGTCTGGCTGAGCGTGCTGCACATTGACGGTTTCAGGATCGCGGACAACACGGCCATCAACTCCACCGAGGTCTACGGTCCGGGCGCGTCCGTCGCGGCGTTCCTGATGCAGCCGCTGTTCCTGCTGGCGACGGCGATGGGCGCGGGGCTTCTGATCTGGGCTTTAGGCAAGGGCGTCGAGCGGGAGGAACTCTTCCTGGAGGGCGCACTGATGATGACCACCGCCTTCGTCGTGTTCAACAAGGTGGGTTCGCCGCAGTTCATCATCTGGCTGGCGCCGGTGGTAGTGGCCGGGCTCACGCACGACTGGGACCGCTGGAAGGTCCCGTCGGCGCTGCTGATGGCCATCGCGGTAACCACTTTTGTGATTTACCCGCTCTTCTATACGCCGCTGATCCACGCAAATCCGATCATGGCCACGGTGCTGACCACCCGCAATGTGTTGCTGGTGGTGCTGATGTACTGGTCCGTCCGGCGGACCATCGAGCTGGCCCGGAAATCCAGGCCCGGCACCGCCTCGCTGGCCACGTCCGCCAGCTAGCGCGAGTTTCCTGGCTAGCGTTCGGTCCGGGAACGTTTGTCCTGGTCGGAAGGGGTTTCCCGGGTCCCTGAGTGTATGACCTAAGACTTTGGGG
>JBBRKU010000670.1:0-1299 GCA_038231735.1 Actinomycetales bacterium
CATTTGTTTCCCCTAAGTAACATGGATGCGAGCAAGGCCGGTGCGGTTTATCCGGGCTGCACCCCCACAGCATATGTCGCAACATCTCCCGGGGCTGGTAACTGTTGGTATTCAGTTTTGGTAAGTATGCTTTGCTTAGCCTGTGAAAGGGCATGCACCTTGGAAAGGGGACTGCAATGAGCACTAATGCGCGACTGCCGGTGGACCGCTCAGGAGACGGCACTATCGTCAATCCCAGCAGCCACTACGAACCCGATGATTCAGTGGGCGACGACGCGGATGAGGCGAATGACCGCCGGTTCAGCGAGGAACAGCAGCTGATCGAGCAGCAGGTCCACCACGACGCCGCCGACGACGCGGACCTTCCGGAATAGGTCCGGCGGAGTGGCCGCCGGGCCTGTCCCGGCCGGCTACCCCTCTGAGGGCTACCCCCTGACCCGGACCAGGAGCGCCTTGGGCTCGACGGCGACGGTGACCTTGGTCGCCTTGCCCGACGGATCGCCGTCGAGCTGCGTTTCCTCCGGCACCGCGGTACGGATGGTTACGCTCGGCGTGCGGTAAAAATCGATCACGGGCAGCCGTCCGTTGTGCCGCAGGAGGATCTTGAAGCCCACCGCGATCCAGCCCAGGGCGCTGCGCGGACTGACCACCACCACGTCCAGCAGGCCGTCGTCGATCAGGGCCCCCGGAATGAAGTCGATGCCGCCCGGCAGGAGCCCGCAGTTGGCGAACAGGACACTGCGGACCTTGCGCTGCTGCGCTTCGGCATCGCCCAAGGCGACGCTGATCTTCTTCCGCCGGCCCGGCAGGTGCCGCACTCCGGCCTCGCTGTAGGCCAGCCAGCCAAGGGACTTCTTCAGGCTGGCATTGGTATCACCAACCACCTCCGCATCCATCCCGATGCCGGCGATGACCAGGAACGTGTGGATGGAGCTGGCGCCGGTGACCGAGTTTTCAAGGGCCATGGTAGCGGTATCGATATGACGCTGCTGGCCGAAGAGCGCGGTCTGGACGTTCCCGTGGATGTCATTGATGTCCATCTGCAGGTTCCTGGCCAGCAGGTTTCCGGTACCCAGCGGAATCACCCCCATCGGCACCCCGGTGTGCCGCAGGATCTCCGCCACGACGCGCACGGTACCGTCGCCACCGCCCACCAGGACGACGTCGGCTCCGTATTCCAGCGCCCGCCGGGCCTGCGCGTAGCCGGGCTCAGCGGCCGTCGTTTCCATGAACAGCGGCTCGTGCAGGCCGGCCAGGGCGGCGGAGCGCAGAATGTAGGTCCGCGCGTCGTTGGCACCG
>JBBRKU010000671.1:0-1280 GCA_038231735.1 Actinomycetales bacterium
AACTAGTACTCACGCTGGTCCGGGCGGTGGCGACCACTACGGTGGTCCAGTCCGTCGGGACCGGGTGCAGTAAGTGACAGAGGACCTCCACCTTCGGGTGGGGGTCCTCTGCCGTTTGGCGGCCCGGGCAGTTGTCATCGTGGGATGTCGATCCACTCGGTCCGGCCCGGCACGAATACACCGGCCCCGGCGGTCAGGGCAGCCAGCCGGGCGCGCGCCCCGGCAATAGCGGCCGGCTCATCGTCCATCGCCAGTCCCAGCTGGGTGGTGCTGGCATCGTAGCGGTTGCCGGTCATGCTGTACCCGGCCGCCCGCAGCTCGTTTTCCAGCCGGCCGGCGTCGGGGTGGGCAACGGCCACGGTGAACAGCCTGAGCCGGCGGCGCCTGACCAGCACGGCGGCGTCCAGGGCGGAGGAGACGGATTCCGAGTAGGCGCGCACCAGCCCTCCAGCTCCCAGCAGGACGCCGCCAAAATAGCGTACGACGACGGCGCAGACGTCGCTGAGGTCGGCTGCGGGTTGCGCTGCCCCTGGGGGAGCGGTGTCCCGCTTAATCAGGACGTCCAGCATCGGGACCCCCGCGGTGCCGGAAGGCTCGCCGTCGTCGTTGGAACGCCGGAGGGACCGGTCCTGGCCCAGTACGAAGGCGGAGCAATGGTGCCGCGCGTCCTAGAACTCCCTACGCAGCCCGGTGACCAGGACCCGCGCGGCCTGCTCGTCCGCGACGCGGCGCAGGACGGTGATGAAGCGGGAGCGTTTAATGCTGAGTTCGTGCCGGAAATCCGGTCCGGCGGCCAATGTGGTGTACTCGGCCGCTGCACTGAGGTCGGGCTCATCGGCCGCTCTGGGCACGGCCTTGCCGGAATCGGTCACCGCATCAGCTTAGTCTGGACCCATGCTCAAAATAGGTCTCACCGGCGGCATCGCGGCCGGCAAATCCGTGGTGGCACGCCGCCTGCAGGAACGCGGAGCGCTGCTGGTCGACGCGGATCTGCTGGCACGCCAGGTGGTGGAGCCCGGCACCGACGGCCTGGCCCGGGTGCGGGAGGCCTTCGGCCCGGGGGTGCTGTCCGCCGACGGCAGCCTGGACCGGGCACGGCTGGCGGCCGTCGTTTTTGGTGACGATGCCCGGCGGCAGGAGCTGAACGGAATCATCCATCCTCTGGTCCGCGCCGAGGCGGAGAGTCTGCTGGGCGCGGCCAGTGCAGGAAGCGTCGTGGTGCAGGACATTCCGCTGCTGGTGGAAACCGGTCAGGGAGCAAACTTCCATCTGGTGCTGGT
>JBBRKU010000672.1:0-1225 GCA_038231735.1 Actinomycetales bacterium
AGCATCGGCGCCACCACCAGCCGGTAGCCGGAGAGGTCATCGGTGCTCTGCCGGATGTCCGTGGCGATGCCGGCGCGGTAGAAGGCGTCATGCCAGCGCCGGGTCTCCGCCACCGCGTCCGTGTCCGCGCTGGGGTGCGAATCCAGCTCCGAGGCCCAGCGCGCGTCCGTGTCATGCAGGATGGCGACCTGGACGCTGTCCACCACGGAGCCGGCAACCTCGGAAATGGCCTGCAGCGCCTGGCCCAGCTGGAGCACCTCGCGCCAGACCTTGGTGTCCGTTCCGGCGTGCGGGAGCAGCGCGGAGTGGTACTTTTCCGCCCCGGCCCGGGAGGCGCGCCACTGGAAGAAAAGCGCGCCGTCAGCGCCCCGGGCCACGTGCTGGAGCGAGTTGCGCAGCAGCTCGCCCGGGGCCTTGGCGATGTTGCGCGGCTGCCAGTTCACCGCCGAGGTGGAATGCTCCATCAGCAGCCATGGCCTGCCCTGCGCCCACCCCCGTGTCAGATCCGCGGTCATGGCCAATTCCTGGAAATTCCGCGGGTCCGCCGCGATCAGGTAGTGGTCATTGGAGACGACGTCCATGTGCTGGGACCAGCGCCAGTAGTCGATCGGTCTGTCCAGGCCCATGTTGAAGCCCATGAAATTGGTGGTGACCGGGTGCGCGGAGCCGGCCCGGATGATGTCCGCCTCCGCCCGGTAGCACTCCAGCAGCGAGTCCGAGGAGAAGCGGGCAAAGTCCAGCTGCTGCGTCGGGTTGACCCAGGTGCCGGAGGTCCGCGGCGGCAGGATCTCGTCCCAGTGGTAGTAGTGCTGGGACCAGAAGGCCGTGCCCCAAGCAGCGTTGAGCCCCTCCAGGCTGGCGTAGCGGTGCTGCAGCCAGACCCGGAAGGCCGCGGCCGAATACTCTCCGTAGTCCGGCTGGTTGTGGCAGCCATACTCGTTATGCACGTGCCACATTACGACGGCGGGATGGGCCGCGTAGCGCTCGACGATCGCGGTGGTGAGGGCCGCGGCTGCCTCCCGGTATTCGGGACTGTTGGAGCTGAACGCCTGCCGGGAACCGTAACTGAGCTTCACGCCGTCGGCCCTCACCGGCAGGGAATCCGGGTACTTGTGGCTGAACCAGGGCGGCGGGGAGGCGGTGGCGTTGGCCAGGTCCACCCGGATGCCGTTGGCGTGCAGCAGGTCCAGGACCCGGTCCAGCCAGCCGAATTCATAGGCGCCCT
>JBBRKU010000673.1:0-1222 GCA_038231735.1 Actinomycetales bacterium
ATCGCAGCACTGCCGCTGCGCCATCGGCCGCCGCCCGGTCCAGGTCCGTTCCTTGGAGCCACGCCATCCCATGGTGCAGTAACCATCCGAGATTCCGTCGCAGCCGCCGGTCATTGGCAATCGTGCCGACCGCCACGGCGGTGTCTTCATTGCTCCGGTCCGCCAACACGATCCTGGGTCCATCCTCAGCCTCCGACACCCGACCGACAGTGGCCCGCAACTGTGAAACCGAATGGCGGGCCCGGGTCATCGCCCACCCGTAGCTCTTCATTCCGGACCCCTGCCCCCGAAAAGCCACCAGCAGCGAAGTATCCGGTTTGTAGCGGACACGTGTCACCGTCACAGCGCTTCCCAGCATGGCTGAGAGGCGATCGTTGTCCAGCACGTCCGCCAAGGCAGGCATCATCGGGTCGCGGGCAGCCAGCAGGCCATCCGCCTCGCGTGCCTCGTCGACCGCGGAAGACTCCATGCGGCATTATCGCACCGAGCTCCTAAGAGGAACCTGAGAAACAATGTGGTTCCGTGCCCTGACGCCTTCCGGTCGCGGTGATCGGGGTCTATATTGGGCAATTATGCAGCCGTAGCCGCATGGATTGAAGGATGTGGACCCGGGGGGAGCCCGTCTACGTCGAGAATCTATGTTTGAGAACGAAGACATTTGACATGATTGTTGCCCAGCGCAGCGCGTGGATACGCCGCAGAAAAAATATTGGCAAAATAAGACCCCGCACAGACTTGGAAGGAACCCCGGACCAGCGGCCGCATTTCCCCATTTAGATTACCGGTACCGTCACCCTCGAGTACTCGTTAGGGGGAAAGTGCCGTGACCTTTCATAGAACAAATACCTACCAACCGGCCCGTCGCGACCGCAAGGATCCGGCTTTTCCCTTTTCACGCTCCGGCCGGTCGGGAACGTCCGCCTTTGAGGCCAATCCATATTCAGAGTGGCCCAAGAAGCGGGCCTTCACCCCATCTGGGTCTGCCCGCGGACCTACGCTCGCCGCGGCCTTCCGAGGGGTCCGACCCGGTCCTGCATGGGGCAGGGCCAAAACGCATCTGCGGACCAAGCTCCATTCGGTGCTGGTCCGGGTGATGGCCACCATGCTCGTCCTGATGTTCGGTGGACTGGCCCTGGCTGGCCTCATCACCTACGCGCTTGAGTTCCGGGATCTGGGGAACCGCGTGGACCAGGGATTGGCGGACAGGGTCCGGCAGGTCGAA
>JBBRKU010000674.1:0-1221 GCA_038231735.1 Actinomycetales bacterium
CCGCCGGATCGCCGGCTTCGCCGCCGTCGTCGCACGCCGCGGCGCCGCGGACGACCGCCGCATCGCCCCCTTCCTCGACGACGCCGTCGTCGGCCGGACCTGCAACACTTCCGCCCGCGGCCCCCATCGCCGATTCCAGCCGGGCGATCTCCTCCAGCCACGCCTCCGGGCAGCTGTCAAGCCATTGGTGGAGGGCGTACCTCCCGCCCTGGACGGCGCTGGCCTCCGCCTTCAATGCCGCCACCAGAGCCTTGTCCAGCGGAATCCGGCAGGCGCTGAACTGCTCAACCTGCTGCAGCTCGTAGTCGGCCTTCTGCGCGAAGATCACCTCGCGGCTGCTCAGCGGCAGGAAGCCGACGCCATTGGCCGCACCCAGCCGCTCCTCATCGCGCAGCGGATGGGTGGGAGCGGGGTGGCTGGTTTCCACCATCACCACCCGCCGGTTTTCGCCCCGGACAAACTGCTCCGCGGCTGCCAGCAGCTCCCGTCCCACCCCCTGCCCCTGAGCGGACGGCAGGATATCCAGCGTCACGTAGGCCAGGTGCGTGCTGTCTGTCAGCGGAAAGGCAATTCCGGCCCGGCCCACGATCTTGCCGGCAACCCTCGCCAGCAACACCACGTACCATTCGTACGGATCATTGAAGGCCTGCAGCATTTCATCCGCTGTGTAGGCCAGGTCATCATTGCCCCAAGTGTGCATGCGGACCTGCCGGCAGACTTCGACGGAGGCCAGGAAATCCGCCGCATCCGGCGTCCCGAGGGAATCAGGCACCCACAATTGGTCGATCTGCACAGTGCTCATGACGAGCCGCTCATGACAAGCCGCTCACGACAAGCCGCTCATGATGCAAGCCCGGAAACGCCAGCCGCACTCCGCACCGGGAGGGTCTTCTGCCAGATACCCGTGTAACCGGCCGGCACAAAGCCCAGGCCGATGTTGATGGCCAACATGTGGTCATTTTCCGCGGCGTTAAAGGTGTAGATCCGTTCGGCCGCGGGCCAGTCGGCAACCAGCCGTTCCAGGTTCCTCAGCTTCAGCCGCAGCCCCAGCTGGGGGCCCCGGTGCCCGGGAAGGACCAGCGTATCGTCCTGGAACACGACCTCCGGATGCTCCGGGTGGTACTCCAGGACCGTGTGGCCCACCAGCGCCCCGCTGGCGGCATGGCGGACGGCCGTGACCAGCAGGAGGCCACCCGTGCGGGCATATTTGGCCTCGTCCTC
>JBBRKU010000675.1:0-1205 GCA_038231735.1 Actinomycetales bacterium
GTACTGTACGGTATGAACGCCATACACGTATGGGAAATTCTGTGTTTTGTTTGAATAAAAAGAAGAACTGAACCACCACTCTGTACTTCCACCAAACGTTTTCGTTCGAATTGTCTGCTGTTACGAATCATTTATCCGTTTTCCAATTTGAATGTCACATACTAAAATTTAAAGAATCTGGTGCAGTAAAACAGCATTCTTACCTGATGGAAATCATGTAGCCCTGTTCCGATGGCTCCGCACGCGGTGACTTCTTCGCAATCGGCAGTTTCTTCTCCCTAACCGCCGCCTTCACTCCGTCTCCACCCTGCACCAGTCCGCCCATGGACACTGCTGGCAATCTGGCTGGCTTCTTCGTCAAGGGCTTCTTCGGCAGACCCGGTTCACGTTTCCGTATCGCATTCCGCGTTGCGCTCCTCTTAACTTGCACCTCCTCCTCAACAGCTTCTTCCGGCTCGTCTTCGCCATTGTCCACCAACACATCCTCATCCGACCCTGAACTCGGCAGCGAATCATCATCCCCATCCTCATCATCCAGTTCCTTCGTCGTCCTCCCCTGACCCTTGCCAACGGCTCTCCCGAGCCGCCTCCGCCTGGCCGGATGCGTATGCCGCACCACCACCTCCACCGCGTCCCGTTGCCCCGGCGCCATGGCCATCCGGACAATCGCCAGGGCCGGACACCCGCCCGCCGGCAGGTGCCGATGGCCCGGGTCACGGTACTTGCAGTAGTAGTCAAATTCGCCAATCTTGCGCTCCACCAACAGCTCGTACCGGTAGCCCCGATAGATGACCGAGGGGAAGTCGCCCTGGTGAATGAGAAAGGCCACCTCGTCGTGTTGGCTGCCTTTGCCGCCTGATGACCAGGGTGGCCCAGGGTCCTCTGGTGGCGTGGTGGGCTCCTCGGACCGTTTCTTGTTAGCTGATGATGTCATCTTTTGAGGCGTTTTGGGCACCCTAACGGGCATCCGTTTGGCCGACGGCTGGGCCGACTGTTGGACCTTGGTGACGCTGCTGTCATGGCTGCTGGTGTCTTGGCTGTTGGACCTGGAAGAACTGCCACGGCTAGACGACTGATGGGCGGCTTTACGACTGGCCGGGGTCACCGGGGTGTTGCGGATCCTGGCCATTTGTGGATCGCTAGGTCCTTAAGTGGGGCCAAAAAAACCCCGTTTTTCTTGGAAGTTGAACGGAAAACTATGTGAC
>JBBRKU010000676.1:0-1173 GCA_038231735.1 Actinomycetales bacterium
ACCGCGTGCACCGTGTCCTTGTAACCGCAGGCCGGCGGCCTGTCGTCCCGCCAGTCTCCCGCCAACGAGTAAACATTGACCCCCGTCAACGCGGCCGCCAGCAACGTGGCCATACAGTTACGGTACACCCGCATCCCCCGGTCCAGGTTCATCCGCGAACTGTCATCCACCAGGCCCATGTACACAGTCAGCGTGACCATTTCCGACACGGTGATCAGGCAGTTGTAGCCAAACCACACCGCGGACATCAGGTCCAGCGAATAGGCAAAACACGGCGACACATGCGGCGGCCCGATGGAGACAAACAAAAAGACCGCCCCACTGTAGGCCATGAAGCCGGCAATGGCCACCGCGCCGCCGATTGCGCTGAGCCAAGACCGTTCGCTGCAGCAGCATCGCCTGCGCACAACCTCCCCCACGTTCTGGATCATCTTCCCCGCCAACGGCAAGTGGGCGTACAAGACGGCGTTGAGCAGAATGCCCAGGTGATTCGGTGGGCACATCAAGGTGGACATGGCCATCCAGCGGATGTGCTGGACAGTGTCATAGCTCCCCTGACACACGCTGCTGCAGGACATGATGTCGGCGGTGAAGGTGAACACGGTGGCAAAAGCGGATATGAGGAAGCCGGTGACTAGGCAGGCTAGGTAAACGGTGGCGGTGGCGGCCACAAAGTTGCCAAACAGCTCGGCGGCCATGAACTGTGTGAAAGTCATGCCGGGCAGCTGGAGCTGGAAGTAGAGGACGCCGATGAGGATGATCTTCAGGCAGAAGTAGATGATCCAGCTGCAGTGCAACTGGTCCGCCGGGATCGACTTCCAGGCGAAGTCACGGACGAGGTAGCTGTAGGCGCCGCTGATGTTGAAACGGGCCAGGCAGCCCAGGTGGCGCCAGGAGAAGTGGTGGTACACGTGGCGGGCACTGCCAATGACCCGGGTCAGCACGGCCAGCCCGAAATCGAGGTTGATGGCCACGTAGACGATGGCGTCCGCCATGCCGAGGGAGTATTTGAGGCGGAAGTAGTTGGCCTCATCGAAGCGGCTCCGGGCCAGGTGCAGGAGGGAGTAGAGGACGGGCGTGACTTGGATGATTTGCAGGGCGCGGCGGGGGACAAAGGGCTTGCGCAGGTGGTCGAGGCGGTAAAAGGTCTGCTCGGGGTCTTGCAGGCGCAGC
>JBBRKU010000677.1:0-1149 GCA_038231735.1 Actinomycetales bacterium
CCACCCTCGGTGGTGCTGATGACGCCGTCGCCGCTCGTGTCCGCCGCGGCGGTGGGGCACATGCCCATCCCGTCAATGTGGATGTGCTGGACGTGCGGGTACGGCTTGCCGTTGAAGGTCTGCGCCAAGCCGCTGACCTTCTCCGTCACGGTGGCCTGGTCACCGGCAACGCTGACCATCACGGTGCCGGAGGCGCCGCTGCCGTTGATCGCCTGCAGGTTGGCCTGGTAGGACGTGTCCCCTGCGGCCATCGCCGGGCTGACGGACAATGCCAGGGCACCGAGCGCCAGCGCCGGTGCAAGCAGGAAAGCGGATTTCTTGTTCATTGGAGGTTCCTCCTCATTTGGGTCGGGCGGTCCTTTTCCGGATGCGCCTACAGGCAATTCGGAGTGTGGCCGGCCACGGACGGGTCGGGCGGGGAAACTTTTTTCGCCGGTCGGGCGGAAGGCGGCTGGCGGAGGCCTCCGGCCCCATCGACTGAGCATTTGGTGCCCGATACAGGGCTGTATCCCGCACGGAGTGCTCAGTCGATCGGAAGGAGGGCAGCCCAGGGAAGCGGGGAGCTTGCGATCAGCCGCGGACCGGGCCACGATGGCAGAGGGAACCACAATATTAGGACGGGCTCCGGGCCCCCGTACCCGCGCCCCAACCGAAGGAGTTCCATGAAACTGGTAGGAGGCTTGGTACGAGGCTTGGCCGCGGGAGCGGTCGCCGGTGCTACCGGGACCAGCGCCCTGAATGCGGTGACCTATCTGGATATGGTCCTGCGGGCCAGGCCAGCCAGCGGTACCCCGGAGACCACTGTGCAAAAGATGGCAGACCTGGCCGGTGTTCGGATCCCCGGCGATGAAGAGCAGCGCAAGAACCGCGTTGCCGGACTAGGCCCGCTCACCGGCCTGGCCGTCGGGGTGGGCGTTGGCGCGGTCTTTGGCGTGGCCTGCGCGGCGGGCTGTCGGCCGGGGCTCTTCGCATGTTCCCTGGCAGCTGCCACGGCGGCCTTAGTGGGAAGCAACGGTCCCATGACCGTTCTGGGAGTTACCGACCCGCGCAGTTGGTCCGCGGTGGATTGGGTCAGCGATCTGGTTCCGCATCTGGCCTACGGCGTGGTGACCGCCACCTCGCTGCAGGGACTGGACCCGGCTATTTGCC
>JBBRKU010000678.1:0-1144 GCA_038231735.1 Actinomycetales bacterium
ATGGCCGCCACGGCACCCTTGGACGCGGCATAAGCCGGTTGACCGATCTGCCCGTCAAAGGCAGCCACGGAGGCCGTGTTGATGATGACACCCCGCTCGGCCGTGCCGAACTCACCGGACAGCGGCTCGGTCTTGGCCATCGCGGCCGCAGCCAGTCTGAGCACGTTGAAGGTCCCCACCAGATTGATTTGGATGACCTTGCTGAACGTCTCCAGCGGCAGGACACCCTCGCGTCCCAGCACCCTGCCCGGCGTAGCCACACCCGCGCAGTTGACGATCACGCGCAGCGGACCCAGCGCGGATGCGGCGTCGACGGCGGCCTGGACCTGCTCCTCATTCGTCACGTCCGCGGCCACAAAGACAGCACGGTCGCCCAATTCAGCAGCCACGGCCTCCCCGGCGGACTGCGGCAGGTCCACCAGGACCACTGCGGCGCCCGCAGCGTACAAGCGCCGGGCCGTCGCGGCCCCCAGCCCCGAAGCCCCACCTGTTATCAGGGCCACTGCATTCGATATATCCACGCTTCCACCTCTTTGTGATGTTGGGACCAAGCCGGAGCGGCCAGCTGCGAGCTCGCGTCTGTTAATGAAGCTTAACTGAAATGCCGGGGCGCAGGAACCGGGCGCAGGCCGGAGCAGGCGTCGCGAGGGCTCCCGCAGGCGGGCGGACCGGTGGGAGAGTTTGGCCCAATTCGGGCCTAAAGCCGTTGCAATCGCACAATGTCCTAGGGCGGCGTCCGCCCTTTCCGGTCCCGGTAGCCCGGGGCCAGTACCCTAGGGGCATGAGGACCGATGCCGCCGACTGGTCGTTCCGGGCCCAGACCGCCGCCGACGCCGTGAACACCAACTTCGGGCACCGCCTGCTTGGCCTTCCCGGAACCTGGATCGCCGCGATCCGGAACCCTGCCAGCAGCGCCGCGCTTCCGTGGTCCGAGTGGCACTACTGGTGGCAGGCGCACTACCTGGACGCTCTGGTGGACTCCGCGTGGCGGCAGAACGCCACAGCCATCACCGCCACGGCCGCCGGTCCGCAACCCGGTGCCGGTCTGCAACCCGAAACCGGTCCGCAACTTGGAACCGGCCAGCTGCCCGAGCCGCTCCGGCGCGGCGAGGCCCTCTTGCGCACCATCCGGATCCGCAACTTC
>JBBRKU010000679.1:0-1035 GCA_038231735.1 Actinomycetales bacterium
AAACTACTCTACATGCCGATAGGCTATTTCATGGAACCGGTGTCTGTGGCCCGGTTGATCAGCAGAACTTGCAGTTTTGGACCTACCGCAACAGCGCTTTCAAGGAGCCCTCGTGTCAGAACAAACGGAATCCGCCAATGCGAAAACTCCGGCGGCAACCCCAGCCCGCCGTGTAGTGGTCGCCGAGGATGAGACGCTCATCCGGCTCGACATCATCGAGATTCTCCGTGGTGAGGGGTACGACGTCGTCGGGGAGGCCGACAACGGCGAGAAGGCTGTGCAGCTCGCGGAGGAGCTGCGGCCGGACCTGGTCCTGATGGACGTGAAGATGCCGGTGATGGATGGCATTTCCGCGGCGGAGAAGATCGTCAAGGCGCGCATTGCCCCGGTGGTGCTGCTGACGGCGTTCAGCCAGCGCGAGCTGGTGGAGCGCGCCCGCGATGCGGGGGCGATGGCCTATGTCGTCAAGCCGTTCAGCCCGGCGGACCTGATTCCCGCGATCGAGATTGCGCTCTCCCGCCACGACGAGATCAAGGCACTGGAGGAGGAGGTGGATGATCTGCAGGAGCAGTTCGCCACGCGCAAGCTGGTGGAGCGGGCCAAGAGCCTGCTGACCACCAAGATGGGCCTGACGGAGCCGGAGGCGTTCCGCTGGATCCAGAAGACGTCGATGGACCGCCGGCTGAGCATGCGTGAAGTCGCCGAGACGATCATCAACCAGGTGAACTGAGGCCGACGACGGCGTCATATAGCTGACGCTGTCCGTACCGGCTGCGCCCAAACGAGTAAGGGAGCCCCGCCAAGCCGCGGGGCTCCCTTACGTTACGGGCCTACATTTGGGACGGAGTGCCGACCCAAATGGCCGACCAGCCGCCGGCTTAGGCTTCGGGCCAGGGTCCGACCTTTTCCTTGACCTTGCCGTTACCGCCGATGACGCCGGTGTCAGCCTGGTCGCCCACCTTGTGCGCCTTAAGCAGATTGGTGGAACCGACCTGTCCGGGAGGGGAACCGGCGGCGATGATGACCAGGTCGTCG
>JBBRKU010000680.1:0-1034 GCA_038231735.1 Actinomycetales bacterium
CAATGCTCAAGGGGGACGAGGACGCCTGGGGCATCCTCAAGGAGGGCGTCAAGACCAAGCTGCAGGAATTTCTTCCCCATAAGGAGGGCTGACCATGCCCGGGACGGGGACCGCCACCGATGCGGTCACCGAGGAGGTCATCACCGGGCTGGAGGTCAGCGTCTATACCGTGCCCACCGATGCTCCCGAGGGGGACGGCACCTTCGCCTGGGACGCCACCACCATGGTGCTCGTCCGGGCGCGGGCCGGGGACCGCGAAGGGCTCGGCTGGACGTATGCTCCGGCGGCCTGTGCGCAGCTGGTCACGGAGTTGCTGGAGCCGGCGGTCCGCGGCCGTCCGGTTCTGGACGTCCGCGGGGCCGCGGTTGCCATGCTCAAGGCGGTGCGCAACGCCGCCCGGCCCGGCGCCGTCGGCTATGCCATTTCCGCCGTCGACTGCGCGCTCTGGGACCTGAAGGCCCGCCTGCTCGGGCTGCCGCTGCACCGGCTTTTGGGAGCAGTCCGGGAGAACGTGGAGGTCTACGGCAGCGGCGGCTTCACGACGTACTCCGATCAGCAGCTGGAACGCCAGCTCTCCGGCTGGGCGCACGGGCAGGCCATCCCCCGGGTGAAGATCAAGATAGGACAGGACTGCGGCACCAACGTGCGCCGGGACCTGCAGCGTATCCGACAGGCCCGGACGATCATCGGCGACGGCGCGGAACTGTTCGTGGATGCCAACGGCGCCTACACGGTGAAACAGGCGGTGCGGGTGTTTGAATCGGCCCGGGAATCAGGCGTGGTCTGGTTCGAGGAGCCGGTCTCCTCGGATCATCTGGAAGGCCTTAGCGCCGTGCGGCAGCTGGTCACTGCGGACGTTGCCGCTGGGGAATACGGTACCGATCTGTTCTATTTCCAGCGGATGTGCCGGGCCCGGGCCGTGGATTGTCTGCAGCTGGATGTTTCCCGCTGCGGAGGCATCACCGAATGGCTGCGCATCGCCGCCGTGGCGGCAGCCCACGGTCTGCAGGTCTCCGGGCATTGCGCACCGCACC
>JBBRKU010000681.1:0-1014 GCA_038231735.1 Actinomycetales bacterium
AGGACCTTGGCCTGCGGGGCCACATTGGCCAGCAGCGTCACGCCGGTGGAGGCCGCCTGGGTGGCCACGGTCTTGCCGGCCAGGTCCGCGACGCTCTTGATATCCGTGTTGCTGGACTTCACCAGGATGCCCGCCTGCGATGAATAGTAGGGACCGGCGAAATCCACCCGCGCTTCCCGCTTGGGAGTGATCGAGTAGGTGGCGAAGATGGCATCAACGGACTTGTTCACCAGCAGATCCTCCCGGGTATCCACGGTGACCTGGTCGAGCTTGGTCTTCGGATCGCCAATGATGTACTGGGCCAGCAGCTGCGAGAGCCCGGCGTCGAAGCCCACCGCCTTTCCCTTGGCCGGATCCAGCAGGCTGAACAGGGCCGACGTTTCGGTACCGCCAACGTGCAGGACGCCGTTCTTCTTGATCTGGCTGGCCCACTGATTGGCCGCGACAGTCGCGTCGTCCGCCTTGGCCCCGGCGTTGATGATGTCGTCGTAGCTGTTGCCACCTCCGCTGCTTGCTGCCGGTGTGCCGGGGGCCTCGGGGCTGCACCCCACCAGCCCGAGTGCGAGCAGACCCGCTACCGCGGCGGTGGTGGCCTTGACACCCCTGTTTTTCAGCAACCTCATCAACGCGCTCCTCTGCCCAATACCTTTAACGTGTACGACTGATGGAGCCAGCTTAGCCACGGCGGCGGACCGCGGGTAAGGGAAGCGGCGGATAGTCGCCGGACTGTGATCAGTACGGGCCGTTCCCGGAGGCGACCGGAAGACGGAAACCGGAGCCTGACCCTGCGGCGCCGATTCCGCTGCCGGAGCCGATCGGTTCCTGGCATCCGGTCCCGGCGCCAGCCGCGCCGATGCCGAGCCCGCGGTAGGTCCAGCCCGCCCGCATCCATGCCCCGGCGGGCAGGGCGTTGCGGGCGTCCAGCACCACCCGCCGTCGTACGGCCGACCCGGCCAGGTGCGGATCCAGCGTCACGTACTCGTCCCACTCGGTCAGCAGCAGCACCAGGTCCGC
>JBBRKU010000682.1:0-1014 GCA_038231735.1 Actinomycetales bacterium
ACTCTGACGTCGTTGGACACCAGGCAGGCCTTCACATCCGCCCCGGCGTCGTGGTCGGTGATGCCGTATGAGGCGTAGAACTTGTTGGCACCCTGGATAAGCCGGTAGACGAACCGCGGCGGCACCGCCTGGGCATCACTGGCGTTGGACGGGATGTCCATGGGCAGACTGGCCAGCACGGTGTACGGCCGGGCTCGGTCCGGCTGGCAGGCGCCGCCCAGTCCCTGCATTCGGGTGTTCAGCGTGGCCATCAGCTTGCCGGCCGCATCCTTCACTTCGACGCGGAGGGCGCCCGGCTGGACGCCGGAAGCCTGCGTCTGCTGCTGGGCAATCCATTCCTGCGGCAGCTGGAAACTGATTTTGTGCCCGGAGTCGGTAAAGGTTTTCCATTTGGCCGCGGTGGGCTCGGCGGTTGCTTCAGCACCCGCGGAGGCGGCGGACGTGCCGGCGGCCGACGACGCTCCGCTGCCGGTGGCGGCGGAGGCGGCGGAGGCCGACGACGTCGCCGCGCCGGCCGCCGTCGTGCCTGGGCTGGTGCCCTGGGAGCCTGAGCTGCCACCCGCACCGCAACCGGACAGAACCAGGACCAGCAGGCCCGCCGCTGCTGCCGGGGACCAGGAACGCCGTTTCGCTGCCACTATTCCTCCTCAGGAACCGGCTGCCCACCTAAGTTCAACCGTGCCTCCACTTAGCGCTCAGCCTAGCCCCGGTGCCCCTTCCGCCGGCCACGCCACACGGCGTGGTGATCAGTCAGCAGATGTTTTCGCATGTTTGGGAGTCTGTACGTCCCGTCCGAGACGTCCGGCGCTCCGAATACTCTGCAAGGACCAGGAGCAGGAAATGAGCATGATTCTTCAGCAGGAAACCGTCGGCGGGGCACCGTCCAGGCTGAGGCGGCGCATATTTCCCACCGAGCTGGGTGCCGTGGCCGTGCGCTACTCGGCAGCCGGCGCCGGGCAGGGCTCCGGAGTCCCAGACATCGCAGATGTCTACCTTCACGGCGCGGCGGGATCG